>PCBP01000065.1 GCA_002730985.1 Flavobacteriales bacterium
ACATTGTGGAGTTTGTACTTGAAAAAGGTTTTTCCTGTCAAGATGTTTTGATTTTCCCCCTTCAACTTTCCGAATAGATTCTTTCATAGGGATAATTGGGACAACTCCAGTCCCTTTTTTATTTTGAGCAATTAAACGAGCTATTAAATCTTTAGAAATTATTGGGCGAACACCATCGTGAATCATAACAATTACTCCTGATTCTATTTTTTCAAGTCCATTTTTCACAGACTGAAAACGAGTCCCCCCCCCTTCAATTAAAGTATATTGGCAACTGAAATCACTGTCTTTACAGAGTTTATTCCAATAATCAAATTGTGATTTTGGCAATACTAAAAAAATCTCTTCGAAATTAGCAAACCGTTTTATTGTATGCATTAAAATTGGCACATTATTTAGCAGTAAAAATTGCTTAGGGATCTTAGAATTCATTCTTTCTCCTTTCCCTCCAGCAACTATCAATGCTACTTTTTTCATTTTAAATAATTAGCATAGCATCTCCATAAGTATGGAAATTGTATTTCTTTTTTATAGCTTCTTTGTAAGCTTTTTGTAGTATATCTAATCCGGAAAAAGCAGCAGCTTGCATCATAAGGGCAGATTGTGGTAAATGAAAATTAGTTAACATGCAATTTGCAATTTTGAAATTATGAGGAGGGAATAAGAATAAGTTTGTCCATCCCTGATAAGGAAGTGTTTCATTTTTTGTAGAAACAGAAGACTCTAATGTTCGCATTACCGTAGTGCCAATAGCACAAATCCTTTTCCCTTGAGCCTTACCATTATTAATTTGTGTAGCTGCTCTTTGAGGGATTTCTATTTCTTCTGATTCCATTCTGTGTTTTGATAAATCTTCAACCATAATTGGGCTGAATGTGCCTAGACCAACATGTAGCGTAATTTCTGCAAATTCAATTCCGATTAGCTCTAACTGCTTCATTAGAATTTTACTAAAATGGAGCCCTGCAGTGGGAGCAGCAACAGCCCCTTCGTTTTTGGCATAAACAGTTTGATATCTTTCGGCGTCTTGTGTAGTGGCCTCTCTGCCAAGGTGTTTTGGAATAGGAGTTTTGCCAAGAGTAGTGATAACTTGTTTAAATTCATCATGCGTCCCGTCAAAAAGGAATCTCAAGGTCCTTCCCCTGGATGTTGTATTGTCAATAACTTCTGCAACTAGATCATCGTTATCACCAAAAAATAATTTATTTCCAATCCTGATTTTTCTAGCAGGGTCAACTAACACATCCCAAATCCTATTTTCTTTATCTAACTCTCTTAATAAGAAAACTTCTATCATGGCACCAGTTTTTTCTTTATTGGCATGTAATCTTGCCGGAAAAACTTTTGTGTTATTTAGCACAATCACATCATCTTCAACAAAAAAATCTTTGAGATCAGACACCATTTTATGTTCAATATCTCCAGTTTTTTTATGTACAATCATAAGCTTAGCCTGTTCTCTTTCCGAGGCTGGTTTTTTCGCAATTCTTGCTTCTGGCAAGTCAAAACTGAACATGGATAATTTGTATTTCATTTGAGGGTGGTGGGTTAAATAAAAGTTAGCAAATATAATGTATTGAGAAGCATAAGTCAAGTAAATTTAATTATTTAAAAGAGTTTCAAACAATTTAATATCAATCCCTTTTGACAATTGATAATCTCCAATTGATGTCCTGCATAGTTTAGAAAGATATCCTCCACTATCTAATGCTTTCCCAAAATCATTAGCAATAGAACGAATATAAGTCCCTTTACTGCAGACAATTTCAAAATTTACAGTTAAATTTTTTACAGAAATAACATTAAATTCTCTCACAAATACTTTTCTGCTTTCCAAAGTTATCTTTTCCCCTCTTCGGGCTTTCTTGTAAAGTCTTTCTCCGTCTTTTTTTAGCGCAGAAAAAATAGGTGGTTTTTGGTTTATTTCTCCTATAAAATGCTGCGTACTCTGATGGATTAATTGCTCTGTTATATGAGAAGTTCTGTAATTTGTTTCAACTTCAGTCTCTAAATCGTAGGAAGGGGTCGTCCCTCCTAATTTGATAGATCCAGTATACGTTTTCTCTTGACCTTGAATAGCAGGAATTTTTTTGGTAAATTTTCCGGTACAAACAATTAATAGCCCTGTTGCTAAGGGATCAAGAGTTCCTGCATGACCGATTTTTATTTTTTTTAGATTGTATTTTTTTCGGATGAGATATCTCATTTTTTTAACAACATCAAATGAAGACCAGCCAAGAGGCTTGCTAATAAGAAAAATATGACCCATTAAAAATTCGTCTTTCGAAGATGGGAACCCTTCCATTTTAGAATAATGATTGTGTAATTACAATTATACCAATAGCAAAACAGTAATAAGAAAAATATTTAAGCTGACTGTTTTTCACAAGTTTAATCATCCATTCACAAGCAAATAGACCTGTAAAAAAAGCAGCTAAAAACCCTATTAAAAGTGGCAATAAATCAGCTTCGGTTGCAACTATTTCTTCTGAAAAGATATCTTGTACTATTTTGCCAAAAATTAAAGGGACAACCATTAAGAAAGAAAAGCGAGCTGATTTCTTTTTGTCAATTCCTAGCATTACAGAGGCTGAAATTGTAGCTCCTGATCTTGAAAGCCCTGGCAATATTGCAATAGCTTGTGAGATTCCAATCAGTACAGCAGCTTTAATGCCCACCTTTTTTTGAGATGGCTTTGCTTTGTCAGCTACGAAAAGCAATAAGCCAGTTAGAACCAACATTCCGCCAACCAGTATAAGGTCGCCTCCAAATAAAGCCTCTATTTCATCATTAAAAAAAAAACCAATTAAAGCAGCGGGGATCATTGATAAAAAAATTTTTAATGAAAATTGAAACGAGTCATTGTTTTTGATTTGCAATAGTCCTTTTAATATTGATAATAGATCTTTACGGAAAATTACTATAGTTGAGAGTGCAGTAGCAAAGTGCAATACAACGGTCATTAACATGCTTTTACCTCCTATAGCTTCTTCTCCCAGAATTGTTTTTGCAATCTCCAAATGCCCACTGCTACTTACGGGTAGGAATTCTGTTACTCCTTGAATAACCCCAAGGACTATAGCATTTATCAAGTCCATTTTTAATCGCTTTTGAACCTATACATAACTGCAATTAGCTCAATAATAAAACCTGTTGCCAATAAAACAGGAGCTAAGGTTAACCTCTGAAAATCAAAAATATCATCAGAGAATTTGGCAGGATCTTCCGACCCTCCTCCTATCATCAAAATAAGTCCACTTGCAATAAAAGCTAAGCCAACAATTAGTAAAATGTAATTTTTTTTTGTAAATGCAAAATCCATAGAAGTATATTTAGTTAAAAAGTTCGTTTTCGTTAAGTTGAATATATTTTCTTACAGCAAAGTAGGTGGAAAATAAGCTGAGTATTATTCCTGAAAAGAAGATAAAAACAAAAATAATCCCAATAATTTTTAAGTCATCAATATTTAGCATGTTTGCCATATCTCTCTGAGCTATTTGTATGGATCCTATTAGCATAAAGATAGCAAAAATAGAGCTGTACAAACCCTGGTAAACCCCTTTAATTAGAAAAGGTTTTTGTATAAAACTATCATTAGCTCCAACGAGTTTCATGGTCCTAATTAAAAATCTTTTCGCATAAACTGATAGCCTTATCGTGTTGTTAATTAGCACAAATGAGATAAAGAACAGTAATATGCAAAAAATCAATAAAAATAATGATAATTGTTTTACATTCCTATTTAACTTGTCTACCAAATCCTTTTGATAATAAGCTTCAAATACAACAGGTTTAGCAGTTAATTCGTCTGTAATTTTTTTCAAACTATCTGTATTAGCATAATGAGCGTTTAATTTCACATCAATTGATGATAAAAGCGGACTATATCCTAAAAAATCCACAAAATCCTCTCCCAAATCAGTTTTCAACTCTTGAGTAGCTTGCTCTTTTGTGATAAAATTTGTGCTTTTTGTAAAATCTGCAATCTCTAGTTCTTTTTGAAATTTAATAGTCTCAATTTCAGTTATGCCGTCTTTTAACATTATTGTAAAACCAATATTCTCTTTTACATAATCAGATAATCTTTGCGCATTTATTAGAATTAAGCCAATTAACCCAACAACAAATAGTACTAGTGATAAGCTAATCACAACAGAGGCTGATGAAGAAAGTATTTTTCGTTTTAATGATTTATTTGTTGCTGCTTTCATATTTTTTGCTAAAATATAAAAATACAAGTTACTAAATTTGATCTTATTCTGTAACTTTGTAAAAAGATTAGTCCGATGCAGTATAAATTCCAGGCCATTGAAAAAAAGTGGCAGGATTATTGGAGAAAAAACGAGACTTATAAAGTTTCAAAAGACACTAGTAAAGAAAAGTACTATGTTCTCGATATGTTTCCTTATCCTTCAGGAGCTGGATTACATGTTGGGCATCCGCTAGGATATATTGCATCAGATATCTTTGCTAGATATAAAAGATCCAAAGGGTTTAATGTTTTACACCCAATGGGATACGATTCTTTTGGATTGCCAACAGAACAATATGCAATTCAAACAGGAATTCATCCAGCAACTGCTACTAAACAAAATATAGATAGATATAGAAATCAACTTGATCAAATTGGATTTTCTTATGATTGGAGTAGAGAAATTCAGACTTCAGATCCAAATTATTACAAATGGACCCAATGGATTTTTAAGCAGCTTTTCGATTCTTATTATTGCATTGAAAGAGATAAAGCGATACAAATATCAGCGTTGATTTCAGATTTTGAGAAAACGGGGAATACTAAAACTAATGCAGCTTGTGATGATAGCATCCCGCAATTTTCCGCATCTGATTGGAAGAATTTTTCCAAAGAAGAACAAGAAAAAATATTATTAAATTACAGGCTTGCATTTCTATCTGAAACATGGGTGAATTGGTGTGAAGAGCTAGGGACAGTACTTGCAAATGACGAGATTAAGGAGGGACTTTCAGAAAGAGGAGGCCATCCAGTAGAACAAAAATTAATGCAGCAGTGGTCACTAAGAATTACCGCCTATGCTGATCGTTTAATTTCAGGGCTAGAAACTATTGAGTGGTCAGAATCAATAAAGGACATTCAAAAAAATTGGATAGGGAAATCTAAAGGAGTTTCTATATTTTTTAATCTCGAGAATTTTAATAATAAGATAGATGTGTTTACTACAAGGCCAGATACTATTTTTGGAGTTAATTTTATTGTTTTGTCTCCAGAGCATCCATTAGTAGATCAACTCACTATGCCATCTCAAAAATCAAATGTAGTAGAATATATAAATAAAGCAAAATTAAAATCTGAAAGGGATAGGGAGATTGATAAAAGTGTAACCGGGGTGTTTACGGGTTCTTTTGCGATTCATCCATTTACAGGAAAAAAAGTTGCTATATGGATTGGAGAGTATGTTCTTGCAGCATATGGAACAGGGGCTGTTATGGCTGTTCCTAGTGGGGATCAAAGAGATTGGAATTTTGCAAATCATTTTGGTATTAAAATATTGAATATATTTAAAGACATTGATGTTAGTGAAAATGCCTATGAAGATAAAAACGCAAGTATTACAAATTCAGATTTCTTAAATGGATTATCTGTTAAAAAGGCTATAAATTTAGCTATCTATAAAATTGAAGAAGGAGGGCTTGGAAAGGGAAAAATAAACTATAGGTTAAGGGATGCAGTTTTTAGCAGACAAAGATATTGGGGAGAACCATTTCCAGTTTTTTACAAAGGGAATGTTCCTTACATTTTAGATGACAATAAGAATGTAATGCTTCCGCCAGTTGATAAATATTTGCCAACTTCAAGTGGAAAGCCTCCATTAGCAAGAGCAAAAAAGAAAGATTGGAATGTATATGAAGGAGATAGAATGGAGACTAACATTATGCCAGGATGGGCTGGAAGTTCTTGGTATTTTTTAAGATACATGGATGCTAATAATGACGAGGAGTTCTGCGCAAAGGAAAACTCAGATTATTGGGGCCAAGTTGATTTGTATATAGGAGGAGCTGAGCACGCTGTAGGACATTTATTATATTCTCGTTTTTGGACGAAATTTTTATTTGACAGAGGATTTATTTCATTTGATGAGCCATTTAAGAAGATGATAAATCAGGGAATGATTTTAGGCAGATCTTCTTTTGTTTATAGAGTAAAAGACAGTAATACTTTTGTAAGTTTTGACAAAAGAAAGAGTTATGAAACAACACGTTTGTATGTAGACATCAGCTTTGTAGAGAATGATATTTTGGATATCGAGGCATTTAGAAATTGGCGAGCAGAGTATTGTGATGCAGAGTTTGTTTTTAGCGATGATGGAAAATATTTGTGTGGGCACGAAGTAGAAAAAATGTCCAAGTCAAAATACAATGTGCAAACTCCAGATGATTTGGTTGAAGATTTTGGAGCAGACACTTTACGTCTATACGAGATGTTTTTAGGTCCTTTAGAGCAATTTAAACCTTGGGATGTAAAGGGCATTAATGGGGTTCATAATTTTCTAAGAAAATTCTGGAGGTTAGTTCATGATAGTGAAAATAATTTTAGTATTTCTGAAGAAAAACCATCTAAGGAAAATTATAAAACACTGCATAAAACTATCAAAAAGGTAGAAGAAGAAATCGAAAGACACTCTTTTAATACTGTTGTAAGCACATTTATGATTTGTGTAAATGAGCTAACAGACCAAAAGTGTAATAATCGAGAAATCATTTCAGGATTCACTGTAGTTTTATCCTCATATGCGCCCCATATTTCAGAAGAGATATGGCAGAAATTAGGAAATAAAACCTCAGTCACATCGGCTTCTTTTCCAAATTTTAATTCAAGCTATTTAATAGAAGATGAAATAACATATCCTGTTTCGTTTAATGGTAAAACTCGCTTTACAATAGCCCTTCCTTTTGAAATGACAAAAGATGAGGTTGAGATTGAGATTATGAAGCATGAGAAAACACTTCATTATTTGAAAGGAAAATTACCTAAAAAAGTTATTGTTGTCCCTAAACGAATTGTAAATATTGTTATTTAGTACTTTTGGGAGGTGAAGTCAATAATTCAGTTTTGTATCAATAGTAATATTTGGGTAGCCTTTTGTGTCCTAGGGTTGGTATTTAGCACTGAGATATTATTAGAAACAGCTAATTTTAAAATTTCTCAGTTTGTTTTTTTTTCTACAATAGTCGCTTATAATTTTCAGAGAACAATTAGGATGAAAAAAGAGCATGAACACTCTTCTAAGGCCTGGCTAGACAAGAATAGAAGAGCAATTTACATTTTAATGTTTCTTGCTGCCTTAATAAATTTGTATCTTTTTTTTGGCTTTAAATCAAGTACTCAGCTAGCTATATTGTTTGCAGGCACTCTTTCTGTCTTTTATCCATTTGGAATAAGAAAAATACCGTTTGCTAAAATCTTCATTATTTCTTTCGTTTGGGCTGTTAGTGCTATGCTACTTTTAGTATTGGAGAATAATATTCCAATATCTCAAAATATTATTTGGAAATTTACGTCTCTTTTTTTATTTGTTTTTGCAATAACTATCCCTTTTGACATTAGAGATATTGGTTATGACTCACAAGATATAATCACAATCCCTTTATTTTTTGGAGCACAAAAAGCTAAAAATATTGCTATATTTTCTCTTTTTATTTGTGGCATAATTGCCTTTTTTCAATATGTTGAAATGTCTTTAATTATGCCACATTTACTAGCATTAATTTTCTTGTATATTTTGGCTTCAATTTTCATTCAAAAATCAGATAAAAGCAATGGAAAAATGTTTTTCTATTTTTGGGTGGAATCATTAAGTCTGGTTAGTTATTTTCTTTTAGTTATTTCAGAGTTGATTTTTTAAATCATATTTCTTACTTTTACTGCTGTATTAAAAAGCTTTCATGTCAGAAAAACCATCATCACTTCATTATATAAACTACCTATCACTTGACAAAGTGTTGGATGCTCAAAATCTTGTTAGCAAAGAAAAAGGCAAAGAGGCTCATGAAGAGATGCTCTTTATTATTATTCATCAAACATATGAGTTATGGTTTAAACAGATATTACATGAGCTAGATTCGGCAATGGCTTTGTTTAAGGCTGAAAAGATTGATGAGAGTAATATTGGAGTTATTGTTAGTAGAATGGATAGAGTAAATAAAATCATGACTACTCTTGTGGGACAGTTGGATATTTTAGAAACCATGACTTCTTTGGATTTCTTAGAGTTTAGGGATCATCTATCTCCTGCCTCTGGATTTCAATCGCATCAATTTAGAAAGTTAGAGGTAATGTTAGGTCTTAAAATAGAGAAAAGGCATCAATTTGGAGGATGCCCTTATCACTCTCAGTTTGAAGGCGAAAAGAAGGAGGAAATATTAGATCTGGAAGATAATCCGTCTTTATTTTTTTTAGTAGAGAAATGGTTAGAGAGAATTCCATTTTTAAGTATGGAGGGGTTTAATTTCACTAAAAAATATGAAGAGGCAGTAAATGAAATGCTGGAAAAAGAGATTAAAGGAATTAAAGTTGCTAACCTAACAGATGAGGATAAGGCGCTTAGGATCCGAATGATTGACGAGAACAGGAAATATTTTGAAAGAGTATTAAGCGAGAAGGAGCATAACAAAGCAATTGCGTCTGGAGAAACAAAGTTGTCTTACAAAGCAACTATGTCGGCTCTACTTATTAACCTATATAGAGACCAGCCAATTTTACATTTGCCATATAAATTCCTTAGAAGTTTAGTTGAACTTGATCATAAAATTGCCACTTGGAGATTTAGACACGTTCAGATGGTAGAGAAAATGCTTGGGCAAAAAATAGGCACTGGAGGAAGTTCAGGACAGGGGTATTTAAAACAGACTGTAGACAAGCATAAATTATTTACTGATTTAGCAAATATTGCAACTCTTATGATATCTAGATCTTATTTGCCATCTTTACCTAAAAATATAAAAGAGACACTTTCATTTAACCATAGTAATTCCCATAAATAACAAACTTCTAACAAATGAATCTAGATTTAAAAAATAAAAATGCAATTGTATGTGGCAGCACTCAAGGAATTGGAGAGGCTTCCGCCATTGAATTAGCAAAATTGGGAGCAAATATTACTTTAATTGCAAGAAATAAAAATAAGCTTTTAGAGGCATTAGATAAATTAGACAAATCAATAGGGCAGAAGCATACGTTTATTTGTGTAGATTTTTCTAATACAGACAAGTTAAAATCAGCTCTAGCATTATTAGATGGGAATTATCATATTCTAATTAATAACACCGGGGGCCCCGCAGGAGGCCCTATTGTTGATGCTGATATTAATGATTTTGAGGATGCTTTTAAAATGCATTTGCTTAATAATCAAATACTAGTTCAGAAGGTTGTTGAAGGGATGAAGAAAGAGTGCTTTGGTAGAATTGTCAATATTATTTCTACATCTGTAAAAGCGCCAATTCCTGGACTAGGAGTCTCTAACACTATAAGGGCAGCAGTGGCAAATTGGGCAAAAACATTGTCTATTGAACTGGGTTCGCATGGGATTACAGTTAATAATGTTTTGCCAGGATTTACAAATACAAATAGATTAAAAAGTATAATTTCCAATAAAGCAGAAAAACAAGGAAAATTAGAGGAAGAGATTGCAGAAATTATGAAAGGATCGGTTCCAGCAAATCGATTTGGAGAAGCTAATGAAGTTGCAAATGCTATAGCTTTTTTATGCACTCCAGCTGCCTCATATATTAATGGGATTAATGTTCCTGTAGACGGTGGAAGAACTAATAGTTTATAATGGAAAAGATTCTAAATTATATAAATGGAGAATTAGTAGAGCCAACAAGCGGTAATTATTTAGATAATTACAATCCTTCTAACGGCCAGGTATACTCTTTAGCCCCTGACTCTGAAGAATTAGATATAAATAATGCAGTTGCAGCAGCAAAAGAAGCGTTTAATACTTGGAGCAAAACACCAAAGCAAGAGCGCTCAGATATTTTAATGAAGCTTGCGGATATTATTGAGAAATACTCAAACGAACTGATAAAAGCAGAAAGTAAAGATAATGGGAAGCCTGAAACTTTAGCTGCTCATGTTGATATACCACGAGCGCCAGCCAACATAAGATTCTTTGCTGGAGCTATTCTACATGATAGCTCTCAGATGCATGAAATGGATGGTATGGCAATCAACTATACTCTTCGGCAACCCATTGGTGTAGCAGCTTGTATATCTCCTTGGAATTTGCCGCTTTACTTGCTAACCTGGAAGATAGCGCCAGCACTAGCATCTGGAAATACTGTGGTTGCAAAGCCTTCTGAGGTTACGCCTATGACAGCCTTTATTTTAAGTAAAATTTGCATTGAGGCGGGCTTGCCAAAAGGAGTTTTGAATATTGTACACGGATTAGGAAGTAAAATAGGAGACTCGCTTACTACACACCCTGACACGCCAATCATTTCTTTTACTGGAGGGACAGTCACAGGGAAACACATTGCAACAGTAACAGCTCCAATGTTCAAAAAAGTCTCGTTAGAACTAGGAGGAAAAAACCCAAACATTATTTTTGCAGATGCTGATTTTGATAAGGCAGTTAGTGCAGCGGCACGTGCTGCTTTCACAAATCAAGGGCAAATATGTTTGTGTGGGTCGCGTCTTTTTGTTCAAGAGGACATCTACGAAAAATTTAAAATTGCATTAATAGAAAAAACTAAAAAATTAAAAGTAGGAGATCCAAAAGAGATAAGTTCAAATTTAGGAGCAGTAGTTTCTAAGGATCATATGAATAAAATATTATCTAAAATTGAACAGGCAAAGGAGTTAGGGGGCAAAATTATTACTGGTGGCACGCGTGTAATATTAGATGGAGAGTCAAAAGATGGTTATTATATTGAACCAACAATAATTGAGGGGCTGTCATATGATTGTGATATTAATCAAGAGGAAATATTCGGCCCAGTTGTTTCGTTAATTTCTTTTAAAACAGAAAAAGAAGTAGTTGATATGGCAAACTCTACAAAGTACGGTCTCTCAGCATCTATTTTTACAGAAAGTATTAGTAGAGGGCATAGGGTGGCAGCAAATATTGATTCAGGAGTAGTCTGGATAAATACCTGGATGCTTAGAGATTTAAGAATACCTTTTGGAGGGATGAAACAATCAGGAGTTGGACGTGAAGGGGGATTTAAATCTTTAGAGTTTTTTACAGAACCCAAGAACATTTGTGTTAAAATTTAAAAATGGAGTCAGAATTGGCAATAGAAATAAAGAGTGTAGATGCTGATAAGATAAGATCCTTAAGGCATGCCGAATTAAGAAAAGGCCAAAATTTTTCTACTGCATCTTATTTGAGGGACAATGAAGAAAGCACTTTTCACATGGCTAGTATTTTAGACAATAAGATTGTTACATGTGCTACATTTTATCCAGAAAAATCTAAAAAAATAAATGCTGTAAAATCGTACAGGTTAAGAGGCATGGCAACTGAGTCTAATTTTCAGAGAAGAGGCTATGCTAGAGAGCTTATGAGAGCAGCATTTTTAGAGCTTAAGTCAAAAGAAGCAGATTTTGTATGGTGTAATGCCCGATTATTGGCATTAGATTTTTATAAATCTGTAGGGTTTAAGATCTCTGGAGAGCTATTTGATATAGAAGGAATAGGGCCACATTACTATATGTATAAAAAGATTTAATAAGAAAATGAACGGAGAGAAATTCAATTCAGATAGAGCTCCTGGAGCAGTAGGATTATATCCTCATGCTCGTAAGGTTGGAAATTTTTTATTTCTTTCCGGAGTAGGGCCCAGAAAAGCAGGTCAAGCAGATATTCCAGGAGTCACGTTAAATTTAAATGGAGAGATTCAAAGTTATGATATTGAAAATCAATGTCATTCTGTCTTTGAAAATATTAAGTTTATTTTGGAAGACTCGGGATCTTCTTGGAATAATATAGTAGATGTTCAGGTTTTTCTTACTAATATGAAAGCTGACTTTAGAAAATATAATGAGATATATGCAGAATATTTTAAGGACAATCAGCCGTGCAGGACAACTGTTGAGGTTAAGAGCCTCCCTACGCCTATAGCAATAGAATTAAAAGTAATAGCAACAATATAAAAATTATAAATTATGGCAATGAAAACCCCCTTTAACCTGCAAAAATGGATAGACGAAAACAGACATTTATTAAAGCCTCCCGTAGGCAATAAAAATTTATATATTGAATCGGAAGACTATATCGTAATGATAGTTGCCGGTCCAAATGCAAGAAAAGATTATCACTATAATGAATCTGAAGAGCTCTTCTACCAAATTGAAGGAGATATAGTGGTCAAAACACAACAAAATGGAAAATTGGTTGAGGTCCCAATTAAAGAAGGAGAGATGTTTCTTTTGCCTCCTAAAGTCCCACATTCACCAGTAAGATCTGAAGGCTCAATTGGCTTGGTTATAGAAAGAAAAAGAAAAAAAACAGACAAAGATGGTTTAATGTGGTTTTCTGATACGGCTAACGTCTTACTATATGAAGAGTATTTTAATCTAACTAATATAGAAAAAGATTTTCTTCCTGTATTTAAGCGATTTTATTCTGATGAGAAATTAAGAACTTGTCCGAAAACGGGGGAAGTTATGGAAGTGGATGAAAGATATACAGACTAGAAGAAGGGTTACTATTAATCAATTTTTCAAATCAAGTCATTAAATAAATTTAAAATTACATCATGCGGATAAATGGACACGGACATATACTCCCAGAGCCCTTTCAGATTCCAAAGTTTATGAAGGAAAAGAAACTTTTTTGGATTGATGAAGATAAGAGATTCATGAGGCAGGGAGACTGGTCTAGGCCAATTAACAGTACTGGTTTTTTCATTAAAGAAAAAATAGAATGGATGAATCAACATAATATTGATCATGGTGTTATGTTATGTCTTTCACAGTTATACTGTAATGGATGGGAAAAGCAAGATTGCTTTGACGCAATTCGTTTTCAAAATGATTTTAACGCTTCTATTCAAAGTGAGTATCCCAAAAAGTTTACTTGTGGATTTGTAGTTCAGCCCTTATATATGGATCAAGCTCTTAAGGAAATTTCTCGATGTGTGAATGAACTTGGATTAAAATTACTTTGTTTGCCTACTCATTTTTTAAATGCAAGAGGAGAGTGGCTGTCAGTTGCTGAAGTAGACTTGGACCCAATATTTGAGCTAGCTAACGAATATGGATTGGCAGTGCAAATTCATCCTTACGATGGAGAGAAAATGATAGCATTAAAAAACGAGTACTGGAGATTTCATTTGGTTTGGATGATGGCTCAATGTGCGGATACATTACATCTTTTTGCTCTTAGAGATTTGCCAAATAAATATCCAAATTTAAGAACCAGTTTTGCTCATGGTGGAATGCTAGGAATTGCTAACTATGGCAGAAGAATTCAAGGGTTTGACGGTCGCCCAGATATTTTTAAAAAATTAGAAGACCCTAGAAAAACATTAGGGCACAAAAATTTATATTTTGATACATTGGTACATGATTCACACACTTTAGAGCTATTAAAAAAACGTGTTGGAGTTAGTCAAATAATAATGGGATTAGATGATCCTTTTCCACTAGGAGAGATTGAAGGTGTAGGGACTTCATATCCTGGAAGAGTTTTGGATTATGCAAGGGAAATAGGAGTGTTGACAGAGCAGGAAGAAAAAGATATTTGGCATAAAAATGTTTTAGATTGGCTAGGGGTCAAAAAAGAAGATTTTATATCATGAAAGCAGAGATTGAAATTGGGTTTAAAAAACATACTGTTGACTTCTCAAAAGGAATTGACATTTCTATTCCTCTATATTTTAATGGAGAGCAGCCTAACACTTATGGAGTTGATAAGGCCACCTCGAAAGCTTACCAAGATGGACAGTTTATTGGAGACACAAGAAAAGGAGGCCCATGTAATTTTGAGACCTATAGTTTTACTCCACATTGTAATGGGACTCATACCGAGTGTATTGGCCACATTACAGACAAAAGAGTTGATATTTTATCTTCTTTAAATAGGAGTATGATCCCTAGCACTATCATTTCTGTTACACCAACAAATACTAATGAAAATTACATCCCTAGCCTACACACTGGAGATGTGGCAATTACAAAACAAGCTTTATTGTCACAACTAAAAAATATAAATCCGGAATTTTTGCAAGGACTAATTATTAGAACTCTTCCAAATCCTGAGACTAAGAAAAGCAGAGATTATATGAATGAGTCCCCGTCATTTTTAAGTATTGACGCGATGGAGTATGTTGTAAGCTTGGGAGTAAAGCATTTGTTAGTAGATATTCCTTCAGTTGACAGATTACTTGATGATGGACATCTTTCTTCTCACAATATCTTTTGGGAAACAAAAGAAAGAGAATTTAATCCTAATACGCAACACAAAACAATCACTGAAATGATTTTTGTGTCTAAAGATGTTAAAGATGGGAACTATTTACTAAATCTGCAAATTCCAGCATTTGTATCAGATGCAGCTCCAAGTAGGCCTATTTTATATAAAATCAATGAATTATAAAAACACAGAAAAATTTTCTTTAGATTTAGATTTAAATGATGATCTGAAAAAGTATAGGGATGAGTTTCATATTCCTTTGCAAAAAAATGGAAAGGAGCATATTTATTTTTGTGGAAATTCGCTTGGATTACAGGCAAAAAGAACAAAAAAATTTCTAAATCAAGAATTAGAAGATTGGGCAACATTTGGAGTGGAAGGCCATTTTCATGCTAAAAACCCCTGGATGCCTTATCACGAATTTTTAACTGAAAGTTACTCAAAAATTGTTGGCGCGAAAAAATCAGAAGTCGTTGCAATGAATACACTTACTGTTAATTTGCATTTGATGCTGGTGTCCTTTTATAGGCCTACTAAAAATAGATATAAGATTATTATTGAAGCTGATGCATTTCCTTCTGATATATATGCTGTAGAATCACAAATAAAACATCATGGATATTCTGTAGATGATTGTTTAATCAAATTAAATTCTAGAAGAGGAGAGGCGTCAATTAGAATTGATGATATTGAAGACATAATCAGAGATGAAGGGGATAAGATTGCGTTAATTATGCTTGGGGGTGTAAATTATTATACGGGTCAAGTATTTGATTTTGAAAGGATTGTCAAAGCAGGAAAAGAGAGGGGGATTTTTGTTGGTTTTGATTTAGCACATGCAGTTGGAAATATACAGCTAGATTTGCATAAGTGGGATATTGATTTTGCTGTTTGGTGCTCATATAAATATTTAAATTCAGGACCTGGTTCTGTTGCAGGGGCTTTTGTACATGAAAAGCACCACAGTTCAGATCTGCCTAGATTTGCTGGTTGGTGGGGGCATGATAAAGAGACGCGTTTTGACATGCCTAACACATTCAAAGCTATAAAATCAGTAGAAGGCTGGCAATTAAGTAATCCGCCAATTCTATCACTGGCAGCAATCCGAGCTTCACTTTCCATCTTTGATGAGGTGGGCATGGAAAGGTTAGTTGTAAAATCTAAAAAACTAACAGATTATTTAGTATTCTTATTGAGTACTATTAAAACTAATAGAATACAAATTATTACCCCAAAAGAAAGGGGCTGTCAGATATCTATTCGAGTAAAGAATGGAAATAAAGCATTGTTTGATGCAATCATGGCACAAGGAGTGATTGCAGATTGGCGAGCACCGGATGTAATTCGTGTAGCCCCTGTCCCATTATATAATAGTTTCTCAGATGTATTTAAGTTCTATAGAATATTAAAATCATCAATTTAATGAAGAAAGAAATCACAATTATTGGAGCAGGTCTTGTCGGATCATTATGCTCTTTATTTATGACAAATCGAGGCTATAAGGTAAATGTTTTTGAAAGAAGAAAAGATTTGCGTTCCGAGATAATAACGGCAGGAAAGTCAATTAATTTAGCTCTTTCTAAAAGAGGCTGGACTGCACTTAAAAAGGCCGGTATAGACAAAGAAGTGATGAAGATTTCAATACCAGTATATAAACGTGTTATGCATGATGTGAAAGGCAGATTGACAGATCAGCCATATGGAAACAAAGGAGAAGCTATTTATTCAGTTTCTAGAGCCCAAATGAATGTGTTAATGATGAATTTAGCTGCAAAAAATGGAGCATCCTTATATTTTAATGAAAGATGTGTAGACGTAGATTTTGAACGCTCAATAGCTGCTTTTGAGAATACAGAATCAAAAAAACATCAAAATATAAAATCTGACTTCTTGATTGGTGCTGACGGGGCTTTTTCAGTAGTTAGAAAAAAAATGGTTGATAAGTATAAACATGATTATGAGTATAATGAAATTGAGCATGACTACAAAGAGCTTTTAATTCCTTCAGGAGATAATGACACGCACCTATTAGAGAAGAATGCATTACATATTTGGCCAAGAGGAGATTTTATGTTAATGGCTTTAGCCAATTTGGATGGTAGCTTTACTTGCACTTTGTTTGCTCCAAAGAAGGGGAAGAATTCTTTTGATGGGTTAAACACGAAAGATGAAGTTGAAAATTATTTTGCGGACCTATTTTCAGATTTTAGCAAATTGGTTCCAAATCTATATGAACAATGGCTCTCTAACCCTACGTCTAATTTGGGGATTGTAAGGACATTTCCATGGCACATTAATGACAAGTCTTTACTTATTGGAGATGCTGCACATGCTACTGTTCCTTTTTATGGCCAAGGTATGAATGCGGGCTTTGAAGATTGTAGAATTTTGGATGAATTGCTAGATAAGAATGAAGATAATTTTGCAGCATGTTTTGATGAATATTCTAGAATTAGAAAACCAAATGGGGATGGTGTTCAGGATTTGTCTATGCATAATTTTATTGTAATGCGAGATAAAACGGCTGATCCTAAATTTTTACTCCAGAAAAAAATAGAAAAGAAATTTGCTAATTTATATCCTGCAAAATGGATTCCACTTTATTCTATGGTTAGTTTTACAAATACACCTTATGCTGAGGCTTGGGAAATTGGAATTAAACAAGAAAAAATTATGCAGCAAATTATGAGTATCCCAAATATTGATAAAATATGGAAAAGCGATAAAATAATGAAAAAAATACTCATTTTAGTGTAGTTTTGGTGTTTTTTTAATCATTTTCAAGCATTTTTATTAAATTATAGGGGCTGCTATTTTAGTAGCTTTTTGAAAAACCCATTTTTTCTTAATATAAATATTTACAAAATGCAATTAAAATGCACTTTTTTTCAATAAAACGACACTTTTTTGTAATAAAATGCACTTTTTTGCAATAAAAAAGGCATTTTTTAAAATCAAACATAAATCATCTTAGTATTGAAAAATGTAATTGATTAAAGACGCCTGAGTTAATAAGATTGATTAATGGTATATTTGGACTTTAAAACAATAGATTAACAATGAAAAAACAGATAGTATATATATTGACAAATCAATCTCATCCGAGTTATATTAAAATAGGTAAAACAACAAATCTTAGACAAAGACTAAGTAGTTTAGATTCTACAGGGGTTCCACTTCCATTTGAATGTTATTATGCAGTCGAGGTTGATGATATGTCAAAAGTTGAAAAACTTCTTCACCACAGTTTTGATAAATATAGAGTTAGAAAAAATAGAGAGTTTTTTGAACTATTACCTGAAAACGCAAAATCAGCTCTACAGCTAACAAATGGCAAGGATGTTACTCCTAAAAATGATATTGTAGAGTCTGCTGATGATCAAAAGGCATTAGATAAGGCTAGAAATAAAAGAAAGAGATTTTCATTTGATTTACTAAATATAGAACCAGGATCAATATTAACCTTTTCAAAAGATGAAAGTCAAATATGTGAAGATATAAATGATAGGCTTATAAAATTTAGAGGAGAAGAAATGACATTGAGCGGTTCTGCATTAAAAATAATTAATGAAATGGATTATGATTGGAGTCAGATACACGGTCCAGCATATTGGGAATTTAATGGTCAAAGTTTACATCAATTAAGATTAGAGATGGAGACCGAAAGCAAATAATAAATAAACAATGAAAAAACTACTACTTATATTACTTTGCTTGCCTATGATTGGGTTAGGGCAAGATATAAGAGTTTTTACTAAGTATGATCTTATGGTTAATCAAGTTCTTGAGAATACAGTTAGTTTTATTAAGGAGAAGAACACGCCTAAAACAGAATTTAGATTTTATCAATATCATCATCGGCCTTTTATAAACTGGAATGAAGAAAAATTTTCTAAATGGCAAATCACAGATCAAAAAGATAAGAAACTAAAATTATGAAAAAAATACTACTTGTTTTACTTTGTGTCTTAACTCTTTTTTCTTGTCAAGAAGATCAGACCAGAACGGTTATATTATCTAAAGCCTCTTCAAATTATATAAAATGGATAGAAAATAAAGATGTAATTATACTAGATGCTTATACTATTAAAAATACGGATAGTATATTGGCATTAGCTGATGGCATTATACTTACAGGAGGAGAAGATATTAACCCGCTTGAGTACAACGATACTGTTAATTTAGAAGTTTGTGGACCTATCAACTATGCAAGAGACACATTAGAACGAAAATTATTTGAGTTTGCTTTTACTAATGAAATCCCGTTAATTGGAGTTTGTAGAGGGATGCAAATGATGAATGTTGCAAGTGGCGGGACACTTTATGGAGACATCCCATCAGAAATTGGCACTACAGTTATACACAAAAACTATGGTGAGGTAATGCATGACATAGTGTTATCTTGTGAAAATATAAATTATACTAATTTAATTTTCCCATGGGGTCAAGATACTTTCTTAGTAAACTCTTGGCATCATCAGGGGTTAAAGGATATTGCACCGAATATAAAAATTATTGCTAAATCTTATGATGGTTTACCAGAGGCTGCTATTATGGACACCGACATACATCCTTTTATGATTGCAGTGCAATTTCATCCAGAAAGATTAGGAAAAGATAATGGGATTCATAAACAAATGAGGTCTAGTTTTTTCCATGCTATTTCTAAGTAACTAAACTTTTTCTTTTTTTATCTTTGTTCATCTATGAAAGGAAAAAAAACTGTACTTATTGTTTTAGATGGCTGGGGGCATGGTGATAAAACAAAATCCGACGCTATACATAATGCTAAGACCCCTTTTATAGATTCTCTTTATATAAAATACCCTAACTCTGAACTTTTAACAGATGGGGAGAATGTTGGTCTTCCAAAAGGTCAAATGGGAAATTCAGAAGTTGGACATTTAAATATTGGGGCAGGAAGGGTTGTGTATCAGGATTTAGTAAAAATTAATATTGCTTGTAAAGACAACTCAATTGCTGAAATGGAAAATTTAAAAAAATCTTTTATTTATGCAAAGGCAAACAATAAACCACTCCATTTAATTGGCCTGCTTTCTGATGGAGGAATTCATTCTCATCAAAATCATTTGTATAAGATTTGCGAGTTAGCTAATAAATATGGCTTAAAGAATGTTTTTATTCACGCTTTTACTGACGGAAGAGATTGTGATCCAAAAAGCGGGAAAGGCTTCATTGAAAAATTAGAGAAAAATTTATTTGGAGCAAGAATTGGTTCTGTTTGTGGCAGGTATTATGCTATGGACAGAGACAAAAGATGGGAGAGAGTAAAGCTTTCTTATGACCTAATGGTAAATGGAAAGGGTGAAAAATCTTGCAATTTACTAGAAAGCATTCAAAATTCGTATAATAATGGAGAGACTGATGAATTCATTAAACCAATTATTGTTGTAGATGAAAATAGGAATCCAATTGTCACTATAAAAGATGATGATGCCGTTATTTGTTTCAATTTTCGAACAGATAGATGTAGAGAAATCACTACTGTATTAACTCAAAGTGATATGCCAGATTTAAGAATGAGTACTTTAAATTTGCACTACACCACAATGACAAATTATGATAATACATTTAAAAATGTAAATGTAATTTACGATAAAGAACATATAAAAAGCACTTTAGGTGAAGTTCTAGAAAATAATGGAAAAATGCAAATCCGGATTGCTGAGACTGAGAAATATCCACATGTTACGTTCTTCTTTTCAGGAGGCAGAGAGGAAGAGTTTGTTGGTGAAAAAAGATTAATGGTAAATTCTCCAAAGGTTGCAACTTATGATTTGCAGCCTCAAATGAGCGCTTTAGATGTGACTTCTACTATTATAGTAGAACTTGAGAAAGGAGAAACAGATTTTGTGTGTTTGAATTTTGCTAATCCTGATATGGTTGGGCATACTGGAGATTATAATGCTATTGTAAAAGCAGTAGAATCCGTAGATAAATGTGTAGAAAAAGTGGTGAAGGCAGGACTAAAGAATGATTATGCATTTATAATAATTGCAGATCATGGGAATGCAGATTTTGCAATAAATATAGATGGGACTCCAAATACTGCACATACTAC
>PCBP01000026.1 GCA_002730985.1 Flavobacteriales bacterium
TAAAACATCTTGGAGTGATTTGCAATGGAGTTTTAATGACGCATTGTTTGGTTTTATTCCAGGGTCTTTAGGGGAAACATCTTTTATTGCGATATTAATAGGGGCTTTAATATTAATTTTTTCTGGAGTAGGAAGTTGGAGAATCATGATATCTACATTTATAGGCGGGTATTTGACAGCTTTATTATTTAATCTATGGGGCGTTAATTTATTAATGAGCACGCCAGCTCATATCCATCTTCTAATTGGTGGTTTTGCTTTTGGTGCTGTATTTATGACAACAGATCCAGTAACTGCTACACAGACTAACAAAGGCAAGATTATATATGGTTTATTAATTGGGTTCTTTGCAATTGTTATTAGAGTTTTTAATCCTGCTTATCCAGAAGGAATGATGTTAGCTATATTATTAATGAATGTATTTGCACCACTGATTGATCATTATATAGTTGGAGCAAATATTAAAAAGAGATTAAACAGAGTAAAAGCATAAATTTATGAATGTAGATAGTAATTCGTATACTTTTGGTTTTGCAACAATGATGGTAGTTATTGTTGCAGCATTACTTTCATATGCTGCAATTGAATTAAAGCCTTTTCAAGACACAAATATAGAATTAGAGAAACAACAAAATATTTTAAGTTCAATTGGTGTTGATGTGCAAAGAGACTTGGCAAAAGAAGTGTATTCTAAATATATTAAGCAGGAAATAGTGCTAAATTATAAAGGAGAAGAAGTAGATGGTGATGCATTTGAAATTGAGTTGAAGAAAGAACTTAAAAAAGCAAATTCAGATCAAGTACTGCCTTTATTTATCAGTAATGTTGATGGTTTTAAACAATATATTATTCCACTTAGAGGTAAAGGATTATGGGGCCCAATTTGGGGTTTTATTGCTTTAGAGGAAGATTTAAATACTGTTTATGGAGCGGTTTTTGATCATAAAGGTGAGACCCCAGGACTTGGTGCTGAGATTAATCAATCATTTTTTCAAGAGCCTTTTATTGGTAAATCAATTTTTGATGGAGAAACCTTTAAATCTATTAGAGTAGTTAAAGGAGGTGCTCCTGAAGGGGACAATTATGCGGTAGATGGAATCTCTGGGGGGACTATTACATCTGATGGGGTCACTGATATGCTCCTAGAAAGATTAAATATGTATTTGCCGTATATTACAAGATTGAAAACTGAGATGGAAGAAGAGAAGATAATAACTGAGATAGATTCAGCTTTAATATTAAATGATTCATTAATACAATAAGATTATGAGTAAAGACTCCTTATTCTCAAAGAAGAACAGAAAGTTATTGAGTGACCCACTTGATGATAATAATCCAATTACAGTACAAGTACTTGGAATTTGCTCTGCTTTAGCTATTACAGTACAATTAAAACCAGCTGTTGTTATGGCTTTGTCAGTTTTAGTTGTGCTTTCGGTTGCTAATGTAGTAGTTTCTTTAATGAGAAAGATGATTCCTTCAAGAATTCGAATTATTGTTTTTCTTGTTGTAATTGCTGCACTTGTAATTTTAGTTGATCAAGTTCTGAAAGCATTTGTATATGATGTGAGCAAGGAATTATCAGTGTTTGTAGGATTAATTATTACCAATTGTATTATTTGTGGAAGATTAGAAGCTTTTGCAATGGCTAATCCTCCTGGAAAAGCTTTTCTTGATGGATTAGGTAATTCTTTTGGTTATGGAATAATATTAATAATTGTAGCTTTTTTTAGAGAACTCTTAGGGGCAGGAACATTATATGGATATCCTGTTTTAGAAAAGCTTGGACTGTATAATCTTGGTTATGAAAATAATGGAATGATGATTTTGCCACCAATGGCTTTAGTTACAGTTGGAGTTTTAATATGGTGGCAAAGGTCTAGAAATGAAAAATTAATAGAAAACAATTAATGGAAGAGTTAGCAAATATTTTTATTAAGTCAATATTTATTGACAATATGGTTTTTGCCTATTTCTTAGGTATGTGCTCATATTTAGCAATATCAAAGACAGTTAGGACTTCTGTTGGAATGGGTGCTGCCGTTATTTTTGTGCTAGGAATTACAATACCTTTCAATTATTTATTAGAAAAATGGGTTTTAAAAGAAGGTGCGCTAGTGTGGATATCTGATGATTTTTTAAATATTGACTTGTCTTTTCTTTCATTTATTATGTTTATAGCAGTAATTGCTTCTATGGTTCAATTAGTTGAAATGGTGATTGAAAAATTCTCTCCAACTTTATATAGTTCTTTGGGTATTTTCTTGCCTCTTATAGCTGTAAATTGTGCGATTTTAGGTGGCTCCTTATTTATGCAGGAACGTGATTATTCTACTATTATTGAGGCTACTGTATTTGGTCTTGGATCTGGTGTTGGTTGGTTTTTAGCAATTGTTGGTATAGCAGCTATAAGGGAGAAGATAAGATATTCAAATGTACCTCCGGCTTTAAGAGGTTTAGGCATTACTTATATAATTACTGGTTTAATGGGTATAGCTTTTATGAGCTTTATGGGTATTAAGTTATAACTGTAAATATTATAAAGTATGATATTATTAAGTGCATTAACTGTAAAAACAATTCTAAGTAGTATAGTAGTTTTCTTATTTGTGATACTTACATTGGTAGGAATGTTACTTTTTGTGAAAACAAAATTATCTCCTTCAGGTAAAATTAAAATCATGATTAATGGGGAGAAGGAGCTTTCAGTTAATGGGGGAGGTACTTTGCTGTCAGTATTATCTAACGAAGGTATCTTCTTGCCTTCAGCTTGTGGTGGTGGCGGTACGTGTGTCCAGTGTACTTGTCAGGTTAATAGTGGTGGTGGTGGTATTTTACCAACAGAAGAGCCTCACTTTTCTAGAAAGAAAATTGCAGAGAATTGGCGCTTAGGTTGTCAGGTAAAGGTTAAGGAAGATATGGATATAACAATCCCTGAAGAAGTATTTGGTGTTAAAGAATGGGAAGCTACAGTTGTTTCAAATTATAATGTAGCCACTTATATTAAGGAGTTTATTGTGGAAATACCTAAAGATATGGAGTACTTAGCTGGTGGATATATTCAAATAAAAATTCCAGAAGGTGAAGTTAAATATTCTGAGATGGATATTGTAGCACATCCTACTGATCACCCTGGAGAACCAGATAAATTTGAAAAGGATTGGGCAGAAGGAACATATGCTATAAGGAATCTTGTTATGAAAAATGATGAAGAAATTGTAAGAGCATATTCTATGGCTTCATTTCCTGCAGAAGGTAAAAGAATTATGCTTAATGTTAGGGTTGCTGCACCACCATGGGATAGAGATAAAAATGCTTGGGCAGATGTTAATCCTGGAATTGCTTCATCTTATATTTTTGGATTGAAAGAGGGAGATAAGGTAACTATTTCTGGACCTTATGGTGAGTTTTTTATTAACGACTCAGAAGCTGAAATGTTATATATTGGAGGAGGTGCTGGAATGGCCCCTATGCGTTCCCATCTATATGAGTTGTTTAGAACTATTAAGACAGGAAGAAAGGTTACTTTCTTTTATGGTGGGAGATCAAGAGCTGAACTTTTTTACATTCATTACTTTAGAGATCTTGAGAAAGATTTCTCAAACTTTAAGTTTCATCTTGTATTATCAGATGCCTTGCCTGAAGATAACTGGGTTGAGAAAAAGAGTTTAGATGATACTGAAGGCGATGGTTTTACTGGTTTTGTGCACCAAGTAGTTATTGATAAATTTTTATCTAAGCATGAAGAGCCAGAAGACATTGAACTGTATTTCTGTGGCCCTCCACTTATGAATCAAGCTGTGCTTAAAATGGCTGATGATTGGGGAATACCTGACGAGAATGTTCGTTTTGATGACTTTGGTGGCTAAGATGTAGTTCCATTTATTATTAATTTTCTTAACAATTTTTATCTTTGTTCATCATGAGAATCATTTGCTATCTATTTGTTTTAATTTTTTTTTCTTGTTCATCTTCTGATAGCAATATTTTAGTAGTTAATTCAGGAGAGGCACAGGGCAGCTATTATCACATTAAATATATGTCAAATAATGGTTTGGATTACCATTCAGATATAGATAGTCTGCTTATGGAAGTAGATAGTTCTCTTTCTATTTATAAACGCTATTCTTTAGTTTCAAGATTAAATAGCGGAGAACAATTAAGAACCGATTCTTTCTTTAATACTGTTTTTATGGCATCTCAGAAAGTATTTTTAGAAAGTGAAGGTAATTTTGATTGTTCTGTTTCTCCTCTTTTGAGTGCTTGGGGGTTCTATAAGGATAAGTTAGGAGATTCTATTGTTGTTGATTCTGCAAAGTTTAGAAGTATTTTACTTGATATTGGTTTTGATAAGATCAAATTAATTGGAGACTCATTAGTTCTTCCGAGAAATATGTCTTTAGATTTTAATGCGCTTGCACAAGGTTTTACAGTTGATTTAATTGCTCACTATTTAGAGAGTAAAGGTGTTGTAAACTATTTGATTGAAGTTGGAGGTGAAATTATAGCAAAAGGAATGAATGATGATGGTGATATATGGCGTGTTGGTGTTGATAAGCCATTAGCATCTATAGATGCTAATGATCGCTTTCAGTTTATACTAAATTTAGAAAACAAAGCATTAGCTACATCAGGAAACTATCGTAAATTTTATGAGATGGGTGGGGTTAAGTATTCTCATACAATTAGTCCTTTCACTGGTTTTCCTGCACAAAATAACTTATTGAGTGTAACAGTGATTCATGATAATTGCATGTTAGCTGATGCTTATGCTACTGCATTTATGGTGATGGGTTTAAAGCAAACAAAGCAATTTGTTGCACAACATGCTGATATTGAAATTTACTTAGTTTATATAGGAAAAGATGGAGATTGGAAGACTTATATTAGTAAAAAAATGTCAGAGCGCCTGATCAACTAGACTCATTCATTTTTACATTTTTCCTCAGGTTTTGCGCCACATAATCCACAAGGCTCTCCTTCTGTATTTATTAATGGGTTCTGACTAGCACATGTTCCGGCAAACTCTCCATTTCTTTTTAATAAGATTTTCACTCCAATACCAGCAATTACAAATGTCATCAGAAAAAGAGTAATTAGGAAAAGTGTTGAGAATTGCATTGTAAATTATTTTACACTTAATTTATGTGATCTTATCTAGTAATTGTTATTCTTTTAATTGTAGTTCTATTCTCTGCTGATAATTTTATAAGATAGATGCCATTATTAAGTGATGCGGTATTAATACTGTTTGTGTATTTTGATGATAAGACTAATTGACCAAAAGCATTAAATATATTAACTGTTGAATAGGCGCCTTTAATATTTAATATATCTTTTGCAGGGTTAGGGGAAATAACAATGTCATCTCTACTTTCATTTATAGTGGTTGTAGATGATTCGTTAATTTCAATATCATCTATATATAAATTATTACCACCTCCACATATTCCTTTAAAAGCAATCATTACTTCAGAATTTCCATCATATGCACTTAAATCTACAATATCTGTTGCCCAGTCAGATGCATTAGGATAAAAATTTCCTGATGTTGAGACAGGATTGGTAGTTGCTAGATTAGGTCCTGCAAGTTGAGAGACTAAGTCCCATGTAGATCCACAATCTGTCGAGACTAGAAGTTGTAATTGATTATTATCGAATCCAGTTGCTTGAGCATGTGCATATGAGTATGTTATCTGGTTTCCTGTTGAATTAGAGAAGTCAAGTTTCTCAAAAAGCAACTCGGCATTCTCTCCAGCAGACATCTGGCAAAATTGCCATCTAAATGAGTTCTGACTATTACCATATCCTCCAGAGTTTGGACCTGGCCATGTTGCATCAATTATAAATACTCTATGTCCTTGTGGGTTTATAAGTAGAGCATTATTAGGAGCTGGTGTCTGGTTAGCATAGCCTTCAAATCCTTCTATATGAGAAGTGGCAAATGCAGTAGGAGAAATAGTGTTGAAAGCACCAGAGCTTGCTAGATTATTATTAGGAACATTATCAATGAATGAAGTGCCTGATAGAGCATCAGAACTATATGTAATAGTGTTTTCCCCAGATGGGACGGTAGTAGCAGGGAATGTGATTGTAGTATTTGCACCTGGAGCTAAAGCAGTGTAAACAGCTTGTGTTACAGGAGTGTTTTGATTCAGAGTATAGCTTACTTCAAAAGTATCTACAGCTATCGAACTATTATTAGTTACAGTAATTTCAGGGGTGATATTGTTATCACATAGTGATGTTGGTATGGTCATATTAGTAGCTGCACTTAGATCAATTAAATTCACTCCTGGGGGCACTATATGCGTCATATTTCCCATATCTCCATTTATAATTTCTTGATTACCTTCAGACATAAAAACAACTACCTCTAAATTAAAAAGATCGTATACTACCCCAGCTAAATTAGTAGGGATTGTGTAATTATAAGTGTTTTGAAAGACAGAACCTGTTGTTGTAGGGGTAACATTCTCTCCCCATTGTCCAGTTAGAAGATGCCTTAACATATGCTGGTGATTATAATTCCCATTTGGAAGTACCTGTGTTGGATTATTTGAAGCTCCAGTTTGAGGTCCTTCTACATTATTTTGTAATAATGCAACATGGATCTTATTTGTTGATACGATACTATTATCTGTATAGTATGCTTCAACATTTACGGTTAATTCTCTGGTGCTTATATCAATAGTTGCTTCAGCAGCTACATTAACACATGATGGTAGTGGTAGTATTTGATTACCTCCTGCTTGCCAATCTCCTCTGCTCATAGCTGTCCCAGTTCCATTCTGTTGTAGACCAGGGAACTCATGTCTATTTACAGTTCCAGCAGGGTAGCCAGCTAAATTAGTTTGCCCCGCAATTGCAGATCCGAAAGATGTCCGAAAATCTGGATCACCACCATTTGGGCTAGCATATGATCCAGTATGGATATTAATTAGCACCACATCTCCAGGATTTGCATCATGTAGTTGTTGTGCTTTTAGATGTCCATCTGGACAGTTTACACAATAGATACCAGTAAATTCCTCAAGTATGATATTTCTATTTTCTGGTGTTGTATTAACAAATATTTGTCCTGTCATCATTGATGATAATCCTAGCGCTAATAGAGTAAGTATCTGCTTCTTCATAAGAATAAGGTTTGGTTTTATATTCTACAAATTTAATAAAAAATGATTAAATAAGTATCTATATAATTATGTTTGCATCTTAATTTTTAGAAAAATGGAAAAGAAAGCAGAAGCATTTATTAGATTAATAACCATTATGGATGAATTAAGAGAGCAATGTCCTTGGGATAAAAAGCAGACGATGGATAGTTTGCGCTATTTAACAATCGAGGAATTATATGAACTTTCTGACGCCATATTAGATAGAGATATGAGTGAGATTAAGAAGGAACTTGGTGACATTCTTCTTCATATTGTTTTTTATTCAAGGATTGCTTCAGAAACTAATGAGTTTGATATCTCAGATGTAATAAACTCTGTGTGTGATAAATTAATTCATAGGCATCCTCATATATATGGAGACGTAAAGGTAGAGGATGAAATAGAAGTAAAGAAGAATTGGGAAAAACTAAAAATGAAAGAAGGAAAAAAGTCTGTCTTGGAAGGTGTTCCAAAATCTTTACCTGCTATTGTAAAATCTTTTAGAATCCAAGAAAAAGTAAGAGGGATTGGTTTTGATTGGGATAATAAAAATCAAGTTTGGAACAAAGTATTGGAAGAATTAGAAGAATTAAAGGTTGAAGTAGAGAAGGGTGATAAAAACAGAATTGAATCAGAATTTGGAGATGTATTATTTGCCTTAACAAACTATTCTCGTTTTATTGATATAAACCCTGAGGATGCATTGGAGCGCACTAATAAAAGATTCATAAAACGTTTCCAAATTATGGAAAATGAAATCAAAGAAAAAGGATTAGATTTATCTGACATGAGCTTATCGGAGATGGATGTGTATTGGGAACAAGCTAAAAAAATGTATTATACTGAGAATAAAATAGATTAATATCTCGTCTAATCTAATCATGAACAATTATAAAGTTAATTATAAGCAGTTCTATGAAAAATATAAAGAGCTTGTTTTTAATCTAGCTTTAAATTATTCAACTAATAAAGAGGATGTTGTCACGAATTTTTTTAAGTATTTTTGCAAGCGTTGATCTAAAAAAACAAAAAATGAAAAAGATATTATTATCAATACTAATGATAATTTCAATAGTTAGTTATACCCAAGAAAGATGTGGAACTAAATTATATACTGATTTGCTAAAAGAAAAATATCCTGAATATAAAGCTGCAA
>PCBP01000066.1 GCA_002730985.1 Flavobacteriales bacterium
CTACTTTTGGTTGATTATCCAGGTTTCAATTTAAAAATAGCAGAGTTTGCTAAAAAACATAGAATAAAAGTATTTTATTATATCTCTCCAAAGGTTTGGGCATGGAATAAGACAAGAATTTTAAAGATTAAAAAATTTGTCGACCATTTATTAGTAATTTTTCCTTTTGAGGTAGAATTTTACAAAAAGCATGGGGTAGAGGCTACCTATATAGGCAATCCGATATTAGATGAGATTAAAAAGAAAAATTTTACACTTACATTTAAATCCCAAAAACCAATTATTGCGTTACTTCCAGGAAGTAGAAAACAAGAGGTTAAGCGTATACTACCTGTAATGCTAGATGTAATTGAAACTTATCCAAAATATCAATTTGTAATCGCAGCAAGTAATATTCTTGGCAAGGATTATTACAATTCAATTATTAAGAATAGAAATGTCGTGTTATTATACAATCAGACATATGGACTATTATCAAATTCGGTTGCTGCATTAGTGACATCTGGTACAGCAACTTTAGAGACGGCATTATTAAATGTACCACAAATAGTATGTTATAGAACTAATTGGTTAACATATTTTCTTGCAAAGAAACTAGTTAAGATTGAGTATATATCATTAGTAAATATTTTATTTGGAGAAGAGCTTGTAAAAGAACTTATTCAAAGTAGATTTAATAAAAAAACTCTAACAATGCAAATTGATAATATGTTTCTTCAGAAGGAAAAAATTTTAAAAGGTTATAACAAAATAAGTTCACTTTTAAATAAGAAAAATGCTTCAAAAAATGCTGCTAAGTTTATAATAGAAACTATTTCGTAGCTTCTTGATATTCTTTGATTTTTTTCTTGCTTAATTGTAATTCAAGACATTCTCCAGGCACTACAGTTTCAGTATACTCATAATCTGCTATGGGACCATTATCAGGATATGCACTCCATGTAAATGAGCCTAAATAGTTATCATAGTTGCCATTCCAATATAATGTAGCTGTAAGGGTAGATCCATCATTTTGTGGTATGCAATTAGGAGGGGATGTCCAGAAGAAATCATTTGAAATATAACCTATATAATTATTATAGGTATCATAAAATGAATAGTAAGAAATACCCAAATTTAACATATATTGAGATGCACTATAGTCTAAAAAGTACACAAGATCAGCACTGAATTGGCAGGCATTTAACGGCTCCAATGTTGCGTATATATCAAAATTATCTGCTAGAGGGTCTGTACAGCCTAAAATATAGATACAACTGCCATCATCATAATCAGCAAGTACATCATAATTTTCAGCAATTGGATCAATACACCCACCTCTTTGTATGTCAGAACCACAAGAATAAAGTAGTGTTAGTACAAATATTGTAAAAATAACTTTTTTCATTTCTTTTTGTTTAAAGTATTTTTGATTTTATTAATTATCTTTTTATTATTAAACCAATTAATGTGACCAATTCTTTGATTTAAATTAGAAGATTGAAATCCATTCCTGTCTCTTGTAAAATTAAGTTTTTGCTGAAGATTGAATGTAAAGGTAACACCTTCTTCTACATCTGTTTCATACATAGACATCGAAAGCGTTGAATTATTTGCATCAAGAGAAAGTACTGTTAGTATAAAAGAAGTATCAGAGTCTGTTATTGTTATTTGATCACCATTTTGTGACCAGCTTATTGTTTCTTCTAATGAGCCATCAGCAAGATAAGAGTCAGCACTGCCATCACTATTAAATTTTAATTTATATGGTTCTAGACTATCCGTTTGGATATTAGTATAGTTTGTATCATAAATTTGTATTCCCATCATTGTTGCTGTAATTGAAACATCTTCTTCTATAGAAGTTGTTCTCCATGCTCCACCAACTAGACTATAGTTACAGGATCCATCATCATCTTCAGCATCTATATTATAATTTATAGCTATTGAATCAGTACAACCTTCCTCTTTTTTACAAGAAGTAAAAACAAGAGAAATTATCAAGAAAAGACAAAGTGTTTTTTTCATAATTAAGAATTTAGTTGATAGATTTATTTTGTAAAGTTAATTAAATTTTTGAGTTTGTAACATTGAGTATGTATTCTTCTAAAGCGACAGCTTTCTTTAGCAATTTATCTCCTTTTTCTAGTATGTCTTTAACAAAGGTCTTGTCTTCACAATCTCCACAATTAATTTTCACATTTAAGAAAGCACCAATTACAGCTGTACGAGCACAAAGTGCTCCAACTGCTGCATCTGTTATAGAGTTTGGGTTTCCAATCTCTGCCATAGTTTTCATTATTTCCATAGATTTATAAGCAGTATCCATAACTTTAAAAGGAGTAAGGATAGCATTCTTTGTTGCCTCTTGTATTGCTTCTTTTCTTTTGACTTTTTCTATATCAGTATCTTTTGGTAGTCGAAACGCGTCCATAATGTTATTAAATGCATTGGTATCTTCATCTACTAAATCTATGAGAATTTTCTGGTACCTCATTCCTTTATCTGCCCAAGAAGAAAACTCTTCCCACTTATCGTCCCAACCTCTCTTATGTGCGGATAAATTTGCAACCATTGTTCCAAGTGATATCCCCATAGCTCCACAATAAGCAGCAACAGACCCTCCTCCTGGGGCAGGACTTTCGGATGCAGTTTCATTAGCAAAATCCCTAATACTCATATTTATTAGTGGTTTATCAGTATCATTATCCAACATATACTCAATGACTCTTTCTTCAGGTTTAAAAGGAGATAACTCATCTAATCCTAATGTTTTTATTGCAATCTTCATAATTTCACTCTCATGAATACCAGTGGAACGTGCTTGTCTTTTTAGAAAATATTTTCCTGCATCTATTAATACTTTCTTTGGTACTAGTCCTACTAATTCAGAGCCTGTTACACGCATCCCTCTAGCAATTGCTCTCTCGCAAGTCTTTTCAAACACCTCATGTAAAGGAGAAATATTTATATTTGTTAGGTTATAGGAGATTTGTGCCACACCATATTCTTCAATAAACCAACCGATTCCTTTCACCGCTTTAAATAATCCTGGAGTCTTTAATGGTTTTCCATTCTTATCTTTAATTATCTCCCCCAAAATCCCCCCTCCTTCTCTTTTAATTCTCCCAGCCTCACGAATGTCAAATGCTACAGCATTTGCTCTTCTAGTAGATGTAGTATTTAAATTGATGTTATAAGCTACTAAGAAATCTCGGGCAGAAATTGCTGTAGCCCCAGACCTTTCTACTGATGTATTAAATTCTGCTGGTCCAAAATCTGGTTTCCATTTAGAGTCAACTAATTTCTTTGAAAGTCCTTCATATTCACCTTGACGACAATTAGCAAGATTTTTCCTTTTTTCCTCATTAGCTGCTGCTTCATAGTGATAAATAGGGATGCCAAGTTCTTTTCCTACTCTTTTACCAAGTTTATGTGCCCATTTCACACATTCTTCCATACTGATATTAGTAATAGGAACTAAAGGACAAACATCAGTTGCACCCATCCTAGGGTGTTCTCCGGAATGTTTTCTCATGTCAATCAATTCCTGCGCTTTCTTTATTAAAAGAAATGCAGCATCAATAACTTGCTGTGGTTCTCCAACAAATGTAATCACCGTCCTGTTTGTAGCTTTTCCTGGGTCAATATTCAATAGTTTTACTCCGTCTATTTCTTCTGCAACAGAGGAAATAATTCTGATTTTTTCAACATCTCTCCCCTCTGATATATTTGGAACACATTCAACAATCTGCTTCATACTTTTTTCTATTTTTATAAAAAGCAAAGATAGTATTCTTCTTTATAAAAAACATACTTTTGCCAATATGGATAAGAAAACAAGATTAGCAGTTGATGAGGGTGAGATGCTGCCTTTAATGGAGGCTTTTTTTACTCTCCAGGGAGAAGGGTATTATTCTGGTAAGTCAGCTTATTTTCTGCGTATTGGGGGTTGTGATGTTGGATGCCATTGGTGTGATGTGAAAGAAAGTTGGGATGCTAATCTGCATCCTCCAACTACAATAGCTGATATTATACAAGGAATAGATAGATATTCTGTTGATACAGTTGTAGTCACTGGAGGAGAGCCATTAATGTGGAACTTAGACAAATTAACTTCTGCACTTCAAAATAAAAAGCTGCAAGTTCATTTAGAAACTTCAGGGGCGTATCCTTACAGTGGTAATTTTGATTGGATCTGTTTGTCACCTAAAAAAATGCAACAACCATTAAGTGCAATAAAGCCTATAGCAAATGAGTTAAAAGTTATTATAAATAATAAACATGACTTAATTTGGGCTGAGCAGCAGAGAGATGGATTAAGTCAAGAATGTAAATTGTATTTACAGGCTGAATGGAGTAAAAGAGAAGTAGTTATACCTATGATTATTGATTTTGTGAAAAAAAATAATGACTGGACTATTTCATTGCAATGCCATAAATATATGAATATCCCTTAATGAAAAGATTACTTCTCACATTATTGTTTCCTTCGATTCTATCTTTTGCTCAAACTAAAGATTATAAAAATTTTGATAAAGCAGTAAAGTATAATAAGCAGGGTAATATTGAAAAATCAATTAAGTACGCCAACAAGGCTCTAGAAAAAAATCCAGATTGGAGCCAACCAAATCTACTTTTAGCATCTATTTATGCAAATAAAAGGCAGATTAAATCTGCTGCTGATTATCTGTTAAAGGTATATAATGAAAATGATCCTGATGACAAAAAGGGGATTGAGCAATTAGCAAAGCTATACTATTCTAATGGATTCTATGATGAGGCTTTATTTTATTTGCAGAAAATAGAGGGTCTTGATACAACTCAATACAAATCTACTAATCAGATTACCAGATATATTGCAAATTGCAATTTTGCTATTGAAGCTATAAAGAATCCTATTGAATTTAAGGTTAGGAATTTAGGATCACATATTAATTCAGATAATGAAGAGTATCTTCCAGCTATTTCTGTTGATGGGAAGACTTTAGTATACTCTAGAAGGTTTATGAAAGATAATATCTTGCAGGAAGATTTTTTTATTTCAGAGAAGGATGCAAGTAATGCCTGGAATCAATCAATGCCTTATGGGGATAATCTAAACACCTATGGAAATGAAGGTGCTTTTTCATTCTCTGCTAATAAAAACATTGCTGTTTTTACTGCTTGTGATAGAGATGATAGATTAGGAAGATGCGATTTGTATTTATTAATTGATGGTAGAGCCGTTAATGCAGGCAAAGTTGTTAATTCTCAAGAATGGGATTCTCAAGGGTGCTTTTCTCCTGATGGAAAATACTTATACTTTGTAAGTAGCAGGAAAGGTGGATATGGAGGTAAAGATATCTGGCGCTCTCAGATTACTAAGAATGGTTTCCTAGAACCAGAGAATCTAGGAGGGTCAATTAATACAAAACATGATGAGATGTCACCATTTCTACATCCAGATAATTTAACATTCTATTTTGCATCAGATGGGCATGTTGGAATGGGAGATTATGACATTTATATAAGTAGAAGGAAGAATAATTTAGAGAGTTGGGGGGTGCCTGTAAATATAGGCTATCCAATAAATACTCATAATATTGAGAACTCTCTAGTGGTAGATAATGATGGAAAAACTGCTTACTATACATCTGATAAAAGTGGTTTTGGATTAGAAGATATTTTTGTTTTTGATTTACCTGAAAATATGCAAGCAGATGAAATATCTGAGCTTGAGTTAGAAATAATTACGCAGAAAATAGGAGAGGAGGTTGTTTTAAAGAATGTAATCTTTGCTTTTAATTCCTATGCTTTAGAGAAAAGTTCTTTTGTAGAATTAGATAAGTTAATTGTTTACCTTAAAAAGAATCCAAATTTAGAAATTGAAATACAAGGGCATACTGATGATGTTGGAAATGATAGAGAAAACCAAATCCTATCTGAACAAAGAGCCAATATAGTATTTGAATACTTAACTCTTAGAGTTAATAATACATTGAATCATAAAGGCTTTGGTGAAAGTGTTCCACTTGCAAATAATGATACTGAAGAAGGGAGGGCGATAAATAGAAGGACCTCTTTTGTTATTATTCAATAAAAATATCTTCTTTTGTTTTTGGCTGCTCAACACCCCTCCATTTAAACCCTTCAAGAAAACGATTCTTTTCTTCTAAGTCTTGGTAAGGGATAGTGATTGAATTTGGTCTTATCTCATAATTAACCATATCTAATTTATTTTCTTTAAAGTAAAGCGTTAAATTACTACACTCTGTATAATTAAGCCCAATTTTATCATTAGTTCTTTCATCAGCCACAATAAATATGCTTTGACCATTTCCCTCAACATCCATACTGTTTATTCTATTGTCAATAAAGTAGGCAGTCATATGTCTTCCCCTTATTTGGTTGTAGTCTAAGGAGTCTTCCTGAGAGATAACCATAGGAGAGGATTTTAATAACATAGCCTTTATATTACCTTTTTTTATTAAAAACTGAAGGCTGTCAGCTGTTATTTGAAATCCATCTGACCATATAATAGGATGATTGAACATCTCCAATATTGAATCTGAAAAACTATAACTTAAGGAATCACATTTGCCTTGTAAGTCTTCTCTGAAGAACTTCACTTTATTATATGCTAATATTCTCTTAGCTCCAACTTTTTGATAGCTAACAAACTTCTCAGCATTCATAAAAAGAGTGTCCTCTTTAAATAACATTTGCAATAAAGGAGTGCCAGTTATTTCTATAAGTTCTTTTTTTTCAAAATATTCTGCAAAATCACCAAATACTGCAATATTTTCTGCTGTATCAATTACCTCTACATTTTTGACTGCATTTGCATATCCTAAGCTCTTGTTATAATAAAGACTGTCTCCTTTTAATAGGTGTTCCTTATTAGAGATATAGGCATTCTTACTGAATTGTGAAATATTTGTCTTTGTATTGTACCAACCGTTTTCACAATATATTGTTTTGTTTTCTGAAATAATATGTGAAGGCCCAAAGAAGTAAGTAATCTCGCTATTAGAGTTATAATGCATATTGTCAGTAATAATATTATAATCTTTAGCGATTACTGAGACAGAATCTCTAAATATAAAATAATGATTATTAGAGTGGTATTCACCTTTTTTAGAATTTATAGTTTTCTCATTGTCAATAATTTTCCCAGCAAAAGGATAGGTGGCAATATTAGACTTTAGATTATAAAATATCTGATGTGTTTCTAAGCTCATGTATTTATCTACAAGTAAAACATTTCCCTCTATCTGGATTTTATTCTCTGAGCCAAAATAGGTAAGGCTCTCTCCAGTGATCATCAGAGTGTCTCCTTGTGTGATCGTTATTTCTCCAAAGGCTTCCATTTTGTCTTTGTTTGGATAATGATATGCTGAGTCGCAATACATGACAGCATTGTTATGCTTAAAAGAAACATTCCCAATTAAACGCCAATAATCAGGGTGCTTGTTGGCGTCTGCAAAACTGTTGTCAGCATTTAAGATTTCTATTCTTTTACTTGTTTGAGCATTCAACGAAACACTCAAAATTACTAGAAAACTATAAAATAGAATTTTCAACCTTTATCTAAAAAGAGTTTGTTTTCTGTCAGGCCCTACTGATATAATTGAAATAGGAACCTCTAACACTTCTTCTAGCCAAGCAATATATTTATGTAATGCCTGTGGTGCATCGGATAGACTTTCTAATTCCATTATATTCATTTCCCAACCTTCTAATTCTTTGTAAATAGGAGTAAGCTTTTCATTATCTTCAAATGGTAGATAATCAATCTTTTTTCCATTAAATTCATAATGTAAACAAGCTTTAATAGTTTTAATGCCTGATAAAACATCAGCTTTCATCATCATTAATTGTGTAACACCATTAATGTTAATAGCATATCTTAATGCAGGAATATCAATCCATCCACATCTCCTTGGACGACCGGTAGTTGCTCCAAATTCATTACCTATTTTTCCTAATCTTTCACCAACTTCATCAAATAACTCAGATGGAAATGGGCCACTCCCAACTCTAGTGCAATACGCTTTAAAGATGCCAAATACCTCGCCGATATTATTTGGGGCTACACCCAGTCCAGTACATGCTCCAGCAGTGATTGTGTTAGATGATGTGACAAATGGATAAGAGCCAAAATCAATATCTAACAATGTTCCTTGTGCCCCTTCTGCTAGTATTTTCTTACCCTGTTTAATTGCATTATGTATATAGTGTTCACTCTCAATATGCTTGAAGCTTCTTAGTGTTTCTAGGCTATCAAACCAGTTAGCTTCTAATGCATCTAATTCATATTCAAAATCATAGAAATCAAGAATCTGGATATGTTTTCTTTTTAACTTTTCGTATTTCTCTTGAAAATCTACTGAAGAAATATCACCTACTCTTAGACCATTACGACCTGTCTTGTCCATATAGGTTGGCCCGATGCCTTTCAGAGTTGAGCCGATCTTCTCTTTTCCTTTTGCTTTCTCTGATGCAGCATCGATTAATTTATGTGTAGGTAGAATCAAATGTGCCTTTTTCGAGATTAAAAGTTCTGACATATTAACGGCTAGTTTTCTAATCCCTGTTATCTCATCTTGAAAAATTACAGGATCTATAACGACGCCATTACCAATTAGGTTAATAACGCCTTCATGGAATATTCCAGATGGTATTGTGTGAAGCACATGCTTAATTCCATCAAACTCTAATGTATGTCCAGCATTTGGACCTCCCTGAAAGCGAGCGATAATATCATATTTAGATGTTAATACATCGACAATCTTTCCTTTTCCTTCATCTCCCCATTGTAGCCCTAATAAAACATCTGCTTTTGTCATTTATCTGTATTTGTATTACAATTGTCTTTATCAGTACATTCGCCATAAAAATTTAGGGCATGTCTACTTATTTTAAAATTCATATTATCTTCAATTACATTTTTAATTCCTTGTATTCTAGGATCGCAAAACTCAATTACTTTATCACATTTTATACATACTAAATGATCGTGCTGACGGTTAGAGTATGACTTTTCATATTGAGCCTGTGACTTGCCAAACTGGTGTTTTCGAATCAGATGACAATCTAATAAGATGTCTATCGTATTATAAAGTGTAGCACGGCTTACACGGTAATTTTTATTTTTCATTTGAATATACATTGACTCTATGTCGAAATGCCCTTCAAATTCATAAATTTCATTTAGGATTGCATAGCGCTCAGGAGTTTTTCGATGCTTTTTTTTAATCAGATAATTAGTAAATATCTCATTAACAGTTTTTATTATTCTTTTCTTTGACACTTTTCCGATAGTAAAAGAACAAAACTATAAAATTTTATTACTTATTTATTAGAAAAAGATAAATAAAGAAGTTTAAAATTAATGATGTTTATAAGTTCTGGTAATTGAAGATATTGCTTTAATTCTTTTAAGTTTTTTAGTAAGCTCCTTTAAGAATGTGACATTATGTACTTTCAAAGTGATTATACCTTCAAATATCCCATCGTCAGTACTTATATTTATTGATTTAATATTTACATGCATCTGATTAGAAATTATTTGAGTGACTTTGTTCATAAGTCCTACGCTGTCAATGCCTTTTATATTAATTGAGGCAACAAAGTCAATTACATCCTTAGATATCCATTTTGCTTTGAGTACTCTATATGCATATCTAGAACGTAACTGGATAGAATTTGGACAATCTGATCTATGTACTTTGATGCCATCATCAACTGTTAGAAATCCAAATATTATATCCCCGGGTATGGCATTACAACAAACGGCCATCTTGTAATCTAGCACTTCTTCATCATCATTAAAAACAATAACCTTATCTGACGTTATATTTGTTTTTATACTAGAAGATGCAGGGCCATAGATTTTATTTTTAATTGTTTGGTACCATCCTCCCTTCTTTAGGCGAACAAAGTCTTTAATTTCAGTATTGGAGATAGCACCAGTACCAAATCTAAAGAACAGGTTAATTGAATTGGCTGTATCAAAATGTTTAATAAGTTCTGTTTCTGTTTGATTAGTTAATTTAACTTTTAGATGCTTCAGTTTTCTTTCTGCAATCTCTTTTCCAACCACAGCAATGATCTTCTTGTCTTCTTTTAATGCAGATTTTATTTTTGATTTAGCTCTTGAGGTGACAACAAACCTAAGCCAGTCTTCTCTAGGTCTTTGTTTTTGTGATGTAATAACCTCAACTTGATCTCCACTTTGAAGTTCATGACTTAATGAGACTAATTTACCATTAACTTTGACACCCATACATTTCAATCCAACATCTGTATGAATCTCAAATGCAAAATCTAGTGCAGTGCTACCTTTAGGAAAAGTTTTTAAGTCACCTCCAGGGGTAAATATATATATCTCACCTGAGTAAAGGTTAAGTTTAAAGTCATCTATGAAGTCAATAGCATTACTCTCAGGGTTTGTTAACAATTCACGAATTTTCTCAATCCAAGCATCTAAAGAAGTTTCTTTATTTCCTTCTTGTTTATACTTCCAATGAGCTGCATACCCTTTTTCAGCAATTTCATCCATTCTTTTACTTCTAATCTGCACTTCTACCCATTTCCCATCATCTCCCATTACAGTCGTATGTAATGATTCGTAGCCATTAGCCTTGGGAGTTGAAACCCAATCTCTTAATCTATCAGGATTAGGTGTATAGAAATCAGTAACAATTGAGTATATCCTCCAGCAATCAGCTTTTTCATTTTCAAGAGATGAATCAATAATAATTCTAATAGCAAATTTATCAAAGACATTATTGAAG
>PCBP01000067.1 GCA_002730985.1 Flavobacteriales bacterium
TAAAAGAAACAAAAAATGAAATGCAAAAAATGGCAAAATCATTACATTTTGTAGAAGCAGGAAAATTGAGAGATAAATTATTTGAATTAGAAAAAATTAGATCAAAAAAAAAGCGGGCTTAAAAAGTCCGCTTTTTAAATTACAAATTATATTTTGCGATTAAGCACTTTCAATTGTTTTTGCAACTGGTCCTTTTTCACCTTCAGCAGCTTCAAATGTTACTGAAGCACCCTCCTTAAGAGTTTTGTAACCTTCAGATTGAATTTCTTGAAAATGTGCAAAGTAATCAGTTCCATCTGAACCTTCGATAAAACCATAACCTTTACTTCCATTAAACCATTTTACTTTTCCTTCCATAATTGTTTTTAAAATTTATTAATACTAGTAGGAACAACCCTACAAAAACTTTGCAAATATAATAAAAAATTAGTAAACAACTCTTTTTGCTGATTTTAAAGTGTTTTTCAATAACATTGCAATAGTCATTGGACCTACTCCTCCAGGAACAGGAGTAATAAAGCTACACTTGTTCTTAACTCCCTCAAAAGCAACATCACCCAGAAGTTTCCAGCCACTCTTTGTTGTATTTGACCTTACTCTTGTAATGCCAACATCAATGATACACACCCCATCTTTTACCATATCAGTAGTAATAAACTCTGATTTCCCAAGAGCAACAATTAAAATATCAGCAGTCTTGGTTATATCCTTAAGATTTTGAGTCCTACTATGAGTTAGTGTAACTGTACAATTACCTGGATTATTATTTCTTGCCATCAAAATACTTATAGGAGAACCCACAATATGACTTCTACCAATAACCACACAGTGTTTCCCTGCAGTCTCAACATTGTACCTTCCTAAGAGTTCTAGGATGCCAGCAGGAGTAGCAGGAAGATAAGTAGGTAAGTTCAAGGCCATCCTACCAATATTCTGAGGATGGAAACCATCTACATCTATTATTGGATCTATTGCCTGCGTAATTTTCATCTCATCAATATGATCAGGCAATGGCAATTGTACAATTAGACCATCTATATCTTTATTATTATTTATTTCCTCTATCTCAGATAATAAATCTGACTCTAATACCTTATTGTCTAGACGAACTAAGGTAGACCTAAAACCAACTTCCTTACATGCCCTTACTTTTGCACTCACATATGTTTCGCTTGCGCCATCAGTTCCTACTAAAATAGCTGCTAAATGTGGCTTCTTACTACCAGCAGCAATTAAAGAAGACACCTCAACTGCTATCTCTTCTTTTATATCATTAGCTGTTTTTCTCCCGTCTAATAAAATCATAGCTATTTATACCCTTGGCATTCCACCCTTTCCTTGCATCATTTGCATCATCTGTTTACCCCCCCCTCCTTGCATCATCTTCATCATTTTACCCATCTGATTAAATTGCTTTATAAGTTGATTTACCTCTACTACTGATGTTCCACTACCTTCAGCAATTCGTTGCTTCCTACTACCATTTAATACATTTGGATTCTTTCTCTCATGTTCTGTCATAGAATAAATAATTGACTCGATTCCCTTAAAAGCATCATCATCAATATCAACATCTTTCATAGCTTTACCCACTCCAGGAATCATCCCAACCAAATCTTTCATGTTTCCCATCTTTTTAACTTGCTGAATTTGCTTCAAAAAATCATCAAACCCAAATTGATTCTTAGCAATTTTTTTCTGCACCTTCCTGGCTTCTTCCTCATCAAACTGTTGCTGAGCACGCTCTACTAATGAAATAACATCTCCCATTCCTAAAATTCGGCTAGCCATCCTATCAGGATGAAAAACATCTAGACCATCCATCTTCTCAGAGGTCCCAATAAACTTAATTGGTTTGCTAACCACTGAACGAATCGTTAGTGCCGCTCCACCTCTAGTATCACCATCTAACTTTGTAAGTACAACCCCATCAAAATCTAGCTTATCATTAAAGGTTTTAGCAGTATTTACAGCATCCTGTCCAGTCATTGCATCAACAACAAATAATATCTCATTGGGATTGGTCTCATTCTTAATATTTGCAATCTCTTTCATCATCTGCTCGTCAACTGCTAAACGCCCAGCTGTATCTATAATAACTACATTCTGCCCTCTTGCTTTAGCATGTTTTATAGCATTCTTTGCAATCTCAACAGGGTCTTGACTTTCTCTATCCTGATATATATCAACAGCTACCTGCTCAGCTAAAACACCAAGCTGATCAATAGCAGCAGGACGATAAACATCACAAGCAACTAATAATGGACGCTTGTTCTTCTTACTTTTAAGATGTAAAGCTAATTTAGCTGAGAAAGTAGTTTTACCACTACCCTGTAACCCAGCAATTAAGATCACTGTTAGACCACCAGAAAGATTAAGCTCTGAATGCTCACTACCCATAAGTGAAGCTAGCTCGTCTTTCATTATTTTAGTAAGTAATTGCCCCGGATCAATAGCTGTTAGTACTTTCTGTCCCAAGGCTTTCTCCTTAACATTTGCAGTAAATGATTTTGCAGTATTAAAATCAACATCAGCTGAAAGAAGCGCTCTTCTAATTTCTTTCATTGTTTGAGCAACATTTATTTCAGAGATGGTTCCTTGACCTTTAAGTACTTTAAAAGCCTTCTCTAGTTTTTCTGATAAATTTTCAAACATTTATTTTCTTTTTATATAGTACAAAAGTAATCATTTCATTGACTAATCAACTACCACGCCATACAAATCAAAATGATCTACCTTTTCTATCTTTACATTCGCAAAATCACCAATTCTAATGTAAGTATCTTCTGCTCTCACTAAAACCTCATTATCTACATCAGGAGAGTCAAACTCAGTACGCCCAATAAAGTAATTTCCTTCCTTACGATCAAATAACACTTTAAAAACCCTACCTATCTTGTCTTGATTTAACTCCCAAGAAATATGCGTTTGTAAATCCATGATCTCCTCTGCTCTTGCCTTCTTTATTTTATCTGGGACGTCATCCTCTAGATTATAAGCTAAAGTGTTTTCTTCATGTGAATAAGTAAATACACCTAACCTATCAAACTTAGTATCCTGCACCCATTGTATTAACTCTTGAAATCTTTCATTAGTTTCTCCTGGGTATCCAACTATTAGAGTAGTTCTAATAGCGATACCAGGAACTTTAACCCTAAAACTCTCTATTAGAGCGTCTATTTTCTCACGAGAAGCACCTCTTTTCATTGATTTCAAAAGATCATCATTGATATGCTGTAAAGGGATATCAATATAATTACAAATCTTATTATTAGTCCTTATAACATCTAATACATCCTCTGGAAATCCTGTTGGAAAAGCATAATGTAGCCGAATCCACTCCACTCCCTCTACTTTTGACAACTGAGTTAATAGATCTGCCAACCTTCTTTTTTTATAGATGTCTAAACCATAAAAAGTTAGATCCTGGGCAATAAGTATTAGTTCCTTTATACCATTTTTAGTTAGATATTCCGCTTCTTTCACCAACTGCTCAATAGGTGTTGATCTATGCTTACCTCTCATTAATGGAATAGCGCAAAATGAACAAGGTCTATCACACCCTTCTGAAATCTTTAAATAAGCATAATGATTAGGTGTAGTAGTTAATCTTTCTCCTAATAATTCATGTTTATAGTCAGCATCTAATACTTTTAGTAATTTTGGTAAATCTGTGGTCCCAAAATATTGATCCACATCTGGTATATCTTTTTCCAAATCAGACTTATATCTTTCAGATAGACATCCAGTAACATATAATCTATCAATTTCACCAGATTCTTTCCTTTGAGCTTGCTCTAATATTGCATTTATCGACTCTTCTTTGGCATTATCAATAAAACCACATGTGTTCACAACAACAATATTAGCATCCTCTTTCTCTGACTCATGATCAACAGAAATCTTATTTGCTAAAAGCTGCCCCATCAAAACCTCAGAATCATACACATTCTTTGAGCAACCCAAAGTTATGATATTTATTTTATTCTTTCTGAGCGATTTTGTGCGCATTAGTTAAAAAGTGATTCTACAAATTCCTCTTTATTAAATTTTTGCAAATCATTAACTCCTTCACCTACTCCAATATAACGAACAGGGATTTTGAATTGATCAGAAATTCCAATTACAACACCACCTTTTGCTGTGCCGTCTAACTTAGTTAATGCTATTGAATCCACCTCTGTAGCAGATGTAAATTGTTTCGCTTGTTCTATTGCATTTTGCCCAGTCGAAGCATCCAAAACTAACATAACATCATGGGGAGCTTCAAGAATTACCTTTCCCATTACACTTCTAATCTTACCTAATTCACGCATCAAATTCACATTGTTATGCAATCTTCCTGCAGTATCAATTATCACAACATCTGCACCACTTGCTTTTGCAGATTGTATCGTGTCAAAAGCTACTGATGCAGGATCAGATCCCATATCTTGTTTGACAATATCCACTCCAACCCTTTCAGCCCATATGACCAACTGATCAACTGCAGCCGCTCTGAAAGTGTCTGCTGCTCCTAAAACTACCTTCTTTCCTTGTTGTTTAAATTGATGTGCTAATTTACCAATAGTAGTTGTTTTACCTACACCATTTACTCCAACTATCATGATAACATAAGGCTCATCAATATCAGGAATTTCATCATAAGAATCTTGCATTAATAATGATATTTCTTCTGCTAAGAAATTATTCAATTCTGAAGTATTGATATATTTATCTCTTTCAACTCTCTCCTCTAGTTTCTCAATAATTCTTATAGTAGTTTCCACACCTATATCGGAGCTAATCAAAGCTTCTTCTATTTCATCAAGAGCTGACTCATCAATAGTTGATTTACCTGCAACAGTTCTTGCTAATCTACCAAAGAAACTTTCTTTAGTTTTTCTAAGACCTGCATCAAGCCTTTCTTTCTTAGTCTTTAACTCTATTTTAACCTCAGGGTCTAGCTCTGGCTCAGGGTCTGGCTCAGATTCTGGATCTGGATCTGGCTCAGGGTCTAGCTCTGGCTCAGGGTCTGGATCTGGGTCTGGCTCAGGGTCTGGCTCAGGGTCTGGATCTGGGTCTGGGTCTGGCTCAGGGTCTGGCTCAGGGTCTGGCTCTGGCTCAGGGTCTGGCTCTGGCTCAGATTCCGTGTCATTTTCTTCGATAGGTTCTACAACAGATTCTGCTTCTAATACAGATTTCTTTTCTTTTCGCGCAACATCTTTCTCAGATAACCCTTCTTCTTTCTTATCCTCTTTCGATTTAAAAAACCCCTTTACCTTATCAAATAGCCCCATAAATTAGTATGTTTTATAAATAAAAAAGCCTCTTTCTGTCTTTGAAAGAAGCTTATAATCTAATATATAACCAAATGTTATTTTTTTCCAAAAAATTCCTTCACCTTATCCTTTGGAACAATCTCAGCCTTAAAAGAATAAGATCCAGTATTTGATTTAACCAGCTTCACAGCCTTTGTGAAAGCCTTAGCTCCTTTTTTCTGTAATGATGCTACTGTCTTCTTTGCCATTTTCTTTTATTTTATTTCTTTATGAAGAGTCATTTTTTTCATAATAGGATTAAATTTTTTTAACTCAATCCTATCTGGAGTGTTCTTCTTATTTTTAGTTGTAATATAACGGGATGTTCCTGCTAAACCACTTGATTTGTGTTCAGTACACTCTAAAATAACCTGAATCCTATTTCCTTTCTTTGCCATCTTCTAATAATTTGTTGGGCTGCAAATTTAGTTAAAAAATTTAAAATTATATAACATTTATTGCTTTTTAATATCTATTAAGAATAGGTCACTTCTTATCTGAAAAGCACTCCTATCAAAATGACCTAAATTTATTTCTTTGAACTCATTAGTAGGATAAATCCAGAAATCATCTTTTCCTGTATTAATCAATAATGGCATTTCAAAATTATCAATTGCGTTCCACTTACAAACCAAGGTGGTATTTCTACCTTCTTTTTCTAAATTATACTCAAACTCAGGAATATCCTTATTCTTAAGAAACTGATTAAAAAGATAAGAAAAATCTTTATTTGTTCTTTTGTTTATGTAGTCAATTATATCCTGAGTGTCAATAACCTGATATTGAAAATTAGTAGAAATCCCCATGATAATCTCAAACCAAAGCTGATCGTTTCCAATTAGAGTCCTTAGAGTGTGTAACATTAAAGATCCTTTAAAATACATATCAGAACTCCCTGCTTTATTTACATGATAGGGGCCTAAGACTGGTTTGTCGTTTCTTACACTCTTCTTCTGATTATTTACATAACTTAACATAGCTTTATATCCATACATACACTCCACATAAAGGACCTCCGCATAAGTGCAAAACCCCTCATGCACCCACATGTCAGCTATATCATTAGTTGTAATAGAATTTCCCCACCACTCATGTCCAGACTCATGTACAATGATAAAATCAAAATCAAGACCATCAATATGAGAAATATTACCATAATATCCAGGTAAAAAATCATTACCATATGCTATTGCTGATTGATGTTCCATTCCTAGATATGGAGTTTCAACCAAAGCATAACCATCATTCCAAAATGGGTAAGTACCAAAATAATTCTCAAAACATTCCATCATTGGTTTTACCTGCTCAAAATGTTTTCTAGCTTTCTCTATGTTATCACTTAACACATAGTAATCAAGCCTTAGAGTGTCATTATCAGAAATATATTGATCTGAGAAATCAATATAATCTCCAATATTCAGGGTTACATTATAATTATTAATAGGATATGAAACAAACCATTCACTCACATTCATCCAGGAATTAAAATACTGATTCCAAACGGACGTATCACTCCTTAAATCACCATTAGATATGATTTTTAATGGATAACGAGCTGCAACCTTTATTCGCATACTATCTGGCTCATCCGATTGATGATCCTTGCAAGGCCACCACACACTGGCTCCTAAACCCTGACAAGACACTCCAATCCATGCATTATCATTTGAATCCTTTTCCCAAGAAAATCCGCCATCCCATGGTGGATTAATTGCCTCCCTAGGATAACCACCATACCAAACTTTTATATTAGCTTGCTCTCCATTCTTTATCTCACGATGAAAATAAATATACACTGCATCAAACTCTCTTAAAAACTTTATTTCTTCCCCTTCAAACTCTATAGCCATGATTTCCATATTAGCAGCTAAATCAATCTGAATACAATTAAAATCTGATAGTGCCTTAAAATGTATTGTGTTAGTTGATCGTTCAATGGATTTTTCCTGATCATCAATTACAACATTTAGGTCATAGAATGTAACATCATAACAGGTTCTAATGTCCGTAAGATTGCCTCTTAAAGAATCTTTCCTAGTGTATTCTTGAGAAAAAGAAGAAGCTGAATTTAATACTAATAGTAATACATATAACCTTTCCATTTTAAAAGCTATAAGGTAATACTATTTATCTAATAGTATAGAGCAATCTAATGATTCTGAAATTGGAAATCCTGGAATTGCTTCAATCTCAAAAGAATATGTTAGATCCATACTACCAGTAATTGATGTATTTATTAAACCATTGCCTTCAACATCAATATCCATCGGACCAAAACCCATGTCAAGAGATACTGTTTGTTTAGAAACTGTGATATTACCATCATTATCAATAGTGCCATTTACCTGTGCATCCCCAATCTCTATATATAACAAATTATTACCCGCTCCCTGAACATCAATAGTCTCAGGCAACTGATCATTTAAAGATATTGTAGTGCCAATTACTGGTATTGTATATTCTTCACAATTAGGTGTAATATTCCAAACTCCTTGGGCTATATTGTAAGCGAAAATACAACTACCATCATCAGATGTAGCATCAGATATATAGTTCATAGCAGAAGAATCTGTACAACCATCTACTTCTTTTTTACAAGAAGAAATTACAATCATCATACTCATTAATATAATAGCAAATGTTTTATATATATTTATCATTTTTAGATTATCTAATTATTAAATAAAAAAGTTGCCATCAAAGATAGCAACTTTTATAAATAAATATCTGTTTTTAGAATTAAACAAGAATATTACCATTAGCTTTTGCTTTAGCTAAAACAGAAGCAATCCCGTTTTTATCAATTGTTCTAATTGCATTTGCAGAAACTTTTAAGACTACAGTTTCTCCAGTCTCAGGAACAAAAAACTTTTTTGTTTGCAGATTAGGATAAAACTTTCTTTTATTCTTATTCATAGCATGAGAAACATTATTGCCTACCATTACCTTCTTTCCTGTTATTTGACAAATCCTTGACATATCTTCTTAATTTTGGGATGCAAATATACAATCTAATATAAATATATTAACATTTATCTCTAATTTTTTAATTCTTGCACAAGGAAATCAATCCCATGAATAATTACCTGATTAACAACACTCTCTCTATCGCCTGTAAAGACAAAGCGCCTTGAAATAGTTTTTTCTTTAGAAGAAACAGCTATAAAAATAGTCCCCAAAGGATTCAACTCGGTTCCTCCTGTTGGACCAGCATAACCAGTTGTTGCAATGGAAAAATCAGCTGACAATTTATCCCTAACGCCCACGGCCATCTGCTCAGAAACCTCTGAACATACTGCTGTCTTTTCTTCTATAACTGATTGAGAAACATCTAAAACATTAATCTTAATATCATTCTGATATGCTATTATTCCACCCTTAAAAAAAGAAGAGGCCCCTGCAATAGAAGTAATTCTTGCAGCCAGAAGACCTGCTGTACAACTCTCAGCAGTAGCAATAGACACGTCCTTCCCAACACACAAATCATGTAGCTGCTGAAGATGATTCATTAAAAGGCAATTGTAGGACCTGTAATATACTTAGATTCTTTTGGTCTTATACTCATCACAGGGATCTCAGAATTATTAATAATATACCTAGCTGTATCACTTATATTATTTGATAATGACAGTTCTTCCTTTTTTGTCATTATCATGATTAAATCGGATTCAAACTGTTTCTCATACTCAAAAACAAAATCACCTAAGGTTTGTTTCTTCTCACCCTCAATCAATTCAGCAGTACACTTAACCCCTGCCTTAACAATAAATTCTTTTACTTGATTAATATTCTTAGTTAATCTTTCTCTAATCTCTTGGTTATCCCTCAAAACAACAGATACCACACGTATAGTTGCATCCCAATATCTAGCATACTCTAGTGCATAAGTTACTTTTTGCTTTGTTTCTTTTTCTATATCTATTGGTAAAATAATATTTTCACACCCTTGCATATGGCATTTTCCTTTAATAGTAATTACCGGACACTTTGACAGCCTAACCACTTTCTCAGCATTAGATCCGATAACTTTACTAGATCTCCCTTGTGATCCATTTGTTCCCATAATAATTAAATCGGCAGATATCATTTCAGAGACTCCATTAATCTGCTGATAGATCTTTCCCTTCGAAACCATAGTGTCAACATTGATACCATATCTTTTGGAATACTCTAGTGCAATAGTATCTAATTTCTCTTTAACCTTAGCTTTTAATTCATCTGAATTATCATCGGCAAATAATGTCTGCATAACACTTTGCTCCTTAATGACTGAAAGTAAGACGACCCCTGATTTCTTGATTTTTGCTATATTAAAAGCTTGACCAAGAGCAACCATTGATTGCTCAGAAAAACCTATAGGAACTAATATTTTGCTAGCTGACATAAGATATATTTTACTATGTTTGACAATGCAAAATTACATATTTATATGAAAAAAATAGCTGAGACAGAATTAATCCTTACTGCAGAAAAAAAAATCTATCATCTAAACTTATCAAAAGAAGAAATCGCAGATGATATCTTACTGGTAGGAGATCCTGAAAGAGTAGAGCTAATATCTAGTAAATTTGATAAAATTGAGTGTCAGATTCAAAATAGAGAGTTTATTACACACA
>PCBP01000068.1 GCA_002730985.1 Flavobacteriales bacterium
AAACACCACCAAGGAATGTTCCTATTGTAAGCATAAACAAACCTATTTCTAAAGACTTCTCATTTATTATAGTAAGCTCAGACAAAGTATTTTTTAGTTTATGTTTATTAGTTGAATTCGTAAATATTATAAGCCAAAGAGAAATCAACCCAAGAATTGACCCTAAAGAAAAGAATCCATAAGAAGCTGTAATAATTGCAACATGAATCATTAACCAATATGAATTTAGCACAGGGACTAAATTTGTAATCTCAGGGTCAAGCCAATTAAGATGCGCAACCATCAAAAGAAGTCCTGAAATAATAGACGTAGCTGCAAGAGTAAGTGTAGATTTTTTTGAAAAAATAATGCCTGAAAAAATCGTAGCCCAAGCTATATAAATCATAGATTCATAACCATTACTCCAAGGAGCATGTCCTGATATGTACCATCGCAACACTAATCCTGATAAATGGATCAGAAAACCAAAAATTATTAACCATTTAAATACTTGAGCAAGATAATTTAACCACTTATTATTATTAAATAGGTTAATAATAACGACCAAGAGTAAAAGCACACCGGTTAAAGAGTAATACATAAATAATCTAGAAAACAAACTGAGTTTATTATAAACAATCTCTAAGTCTATCTTTTTTTGTAGAGGTAATACTTTAGATCCATATCTAAATTGAAATCTCTTTATGTAACTAATTATAGTATCAGCTGTTTGCCAATTATTTGCTTCTATACCTTGTTTTACTCCTTTGAAATACATAGGGATAATATTAGCCACAAACAGGGAGTCATTGCCTCTAAATTGAGTTGATTGCATATAGGTTAACCAAGTATTATTGGGGTCATCTGGCAAAGGAAATAATCTGAAAATACCACCTGCATAAACTGCAAAACAAATATTTACTCTTTCATCAACCTTAATAATATCTTTATCAAACTGATCACGATCTTTAGGCAGTTTTTCGTATGCTGATTCTACATAGCTAGATAACAAATACTTTCCATTTAGATCAAAGAAGCCATTAAAAGCAACTCGAATATATTTTGAGTCCATATCGGTACTAGAAAGCAAATCTCTTATTTTAAGATGTGATACTTTAATAATCTCTTTTTTTCCCCATTCTGCTGGATTATACATCATTCCTAAAATAACTTCAGTAGAAGATAGAGAATCAAGGTTGCTTCTACCATAAATCTTTCTAAGATACTCTGATGTTAATGTATGTACTGGTTTGAATCTCCCTCCATTATCTTGAATTACAAGAGCATCAAATTTTTCAATATGTTTTGGATTAAATCTAACATCATTAATTACAGTTAGACTATCATCTGCATATGCAGATGCACTTAATACAAGTGGAAAAATGATGACAGCAGTAAGCTTTCTCAGTTTATCTGAGAGAGCTTTATATCTTGTTTTCTTAGTGAAAAAGACGAGAAGAAAGCCTAACCCTAGAAATGAGTAACCTATGTAAGTAATAAGAGTGCCCCACCAATCATGATTTACTGACAATATGGTTCCTTTCTCATCCTTATCATATGAGGACTGAAAAAAACGATACCCACCGTAATTTAGAACATTGTTCATAAATATTCGATGATCAGTTGATATTTCCCCATCTAAAATAGATACCTCGGCTGCATAAGAACTTGGGCTCATAGAACCAGCATATCTTTCTAGTTGGAAATCTCTTAATTTAACCCTAAATGGAGTAGTATAATATTTAGAACCATAAGTTAATTTAAAATTAAGATTCTTAATCGCAAAGACATTATCAGCCCCTGCATATCCTTTGCCTCCATACAAAATAACTTCTTTAAATTCATTGTTAGCTTCTATATTCAGAATTAATGCATCTTCATTCCCATCAACCATAGTACTCGAGCTACTTATTGGCATTATCTTTGCATTGCTAAGAATATCCTTAAGAACAAAATTTAATCCATTAGCTGTATGTAATGTTTTTTGTTTCAGAGAGAAATTATAGAGAGAATCATACTCGTTAATTTCCTGGGTTAACATACTCATTGCTGAAACTCTATAAGGGGCATTGCATTTTATAATGTCATTATCAGAATAAAAATTTATAGCTCCAATCTTAGGGTTATTAAATGTAAAATATTCCCCCTTTATTATTTGTTGCTGTCCATCATTCAAGAATTCATCTTGCATACCATCTGCGCCAGGAACTACAAGATGCAATATTGTTTCTCCATCTTTAATCCCAACAAACAAAGAATCCTTTACATTTGGCAAGAATGCAATAGATTTTATACTAATATCATTATCCTTAAAATCTACATTAATCTCAAAATTATTATTTATAAGCCCAGATAAAAACAATTTCTTGTCATACCTATACTGATGTAATCTGTCATCAATATGGATCTGCAAAAATGTATCATCAGATATAAATAAGTTTGTTGCATCTCCTTCTCTAATATGCATCATCCCTTCATATGAGACATATCTAGTAATGCCAGCTCCAACTAATATAATAATAAATGCCAAATGAAAGACTAAGGCAGCTATCTTCTCTAATCTAAAAAGTTTGAACTTAATCAGATTATTAACCAAATTAAAAACAAGAAGAGCCAAAACAACTTCAAACCACCATGCAGAGAAAATAAGTGACTTTGCAGTTGATCTCCCAAAATCATTCTCAATAAATGTTGCATAACCAATTGCAAAAGCAAATAACAAAATAAGTAAAGTCATGAACTGCATGGAAGTAATAAACTTTATTATCTTATTTATCATATCTGGAAATTAATAAGGCAAAATTACGAATTATTATTAAGTTTGTGTCTCATTTATCTCAGATGAAAAACATTGTTCTAATTGGCTCAGGAAATGTGGCTACACATTTAGGATTGTCCCTTGTAAATAAAGGGTATATAATAAAACAAGTATGGAGTAATCATCGAAGAAATGCTAATATCCTGGCTAAAAGATTAGATAGTAGATCTATAGATGACCTTAAAGACATCAAGGATGCTGATCTATATATAGTAACGGTAAAAGATGATGCATTAGAATCTGTCATAGAGCAATTGGATGCAAATAATATTATACATACTTCAGGAGGTAATGGATTAGATGTTTTCGACAACAAGTGCGAAAATTACGGGGTTTTTTATCCATTGCAAACATTTAATAAAGATGTAAATCTAGATTTCTCTAAAACTCCTCTCTGTATTGAAGCTAATAATAAATTCTTTGAGAACAAGCTAATGAAGATTGGAGGTGATTTATCTAATACAGTAGTAAGAATGGATTCTGAGCAAAGAAAAAAACTACATATTGCTGCCGTATTTGCCTGCAACTTCACTAACCATATGTTTACAATCGCTGATACTATGTTAGAAAGATCAGATATTAATTTCAAAATATTAATGCCCATCATACATCAGACAGTACTTAAACTAGAAGATAGCAAACCATCAGAAGTTCAGACTGGTCCCGCAATAAGAAAAGACAGAAAAATGATCCAGAATCATATTAGCAATCTCCCAGATAAAGAGACAAAAGAGATTTACAAACTAATTAGTGAATCCATAATGGCAGGCAATGGATAAATTAAATTCTTTTCTTAGACTAATCCGGATTAAGAACTTATTTATTATTCTATTAATACAGATAGTAATTAAGATCTTCCTTATAGATTCTTACTTAAATACCTCCGCCTTGTCAAATTTTGATTTTAGCATCTATCTATTAGCACTCATCAGTATTGTAGCTGGCGGATACATTATCAATGATATCTATGACGTTGAAACAGATAAAATTAATAAGCCAGAAGTAATAATTATCGACAAAGATATAAGCAAAAGTTCCGCTATTTCAGCATATTACATACTTAATCTCATAGGGATATCTAACGGGTTCTATGCAGCCTGCCAGGTAGATAGACTATGGTTTGGATCTATCTTCATCTTCTTTGCCTTTAGTCTATGGAAATACTCTAAGAGCTACAAAACTTCATTTCTATTTGGAAACCTTCAAGTTGCCTTTCTAACTGCTTTAAGTATTATTAGCTTAGCATTATACGATCTAGCACCCGTAGGAATAACAAGTGAAAATGGATCAACCACTATCTTCTATATTATTCTTTCTTATTCTGGATTTGCATTTATCACCACTTTAATAAGAGAGATAATTAAAGATCTAGAGGATATTGAAGGGGATCGAAGAATAGGGGCTAATACACTCGCAATAAATTATGGAATAGATAAAACAAGAAAAGCAACTGCATTCTTAATCTTATTACCCATATGTGCGATAGCATATTTTCAACATCTCCAATATAATGATTTAATTAGTGCTATTTATATTAATGAAAATTTCTGGTGGAGGAATTTTATTGCAAGCTTATATACATTATCTTTACAAGTTTTATTAATTATTCTACTAATAAAAGTAACTAGATCAAACACAAAATCAGAGTTCCATTCCTTAAGTAAGCTATGTAAGATCATTATACTATTTGGGATTCTGTCAATCCCCTCATTTCATTTATTATATCAAAACTAATGCTGATAGATAAATTAAACAACTATAATATAATTCTTGGATCAGCTTCTCCTAGAAGAAAGAAACTATTAAATGACTTAGGTATTAATTTTAGCATAAAGACAACACAAGAAGAAGAGCATTATCCAGTAAGTCTAGATGGGCCAGAGATTGCTGAATTTCTTGCTAAACAGAAAGCTGAATTTCTATTAAAGGAGATATCTGGGAATTATCTATTAATTACCGCAGATACAATTGTAATGCAAGATGACAGAATTGTACACAAGCCTCAAAACAAAGATGATGCAAAAAGAATATTGAAAAGGCTATCAGATAAGGACCATAAAGTAATTAGTGGTGTTTGTATAAAATCTAAAATAAAAGAAATAGTTTTTTCTTCAATTACTGAAGTCTGCTTCAGTAACCTATCTGATTCTGAAATTAATTATTACATTGAAAGGCATAAGCCATTTGATAAAGCTGGCTCATATGGCATTCAAGAATGGATAGGCGCTATAGGGATAGAAAAAATAAATGGGTCCTATAATAATGTAGTTGGCTTACCTACCTCCGAATTATATCAAAAACTGAAATTATTTATTTAAGGAGGTAAATTTCTTATCTTTGCCACAAAAAGGAAAGAATGTCACAATTAAAATTTAGTCCATTTATTAAGTTACTCATCCTATCTTTGATAGTACAAGCTTGCACTCCTGCAAGTAAGATAACCTACCTAAATGATAGTCAGCTAGAAAAATGGGATGCATCTCAAGTCCCTCCTAAACATCATCTTGAAATTGGCGATATATTAATGGTAAAAGTAATTAGCAGAAATGAAGAATCAAATAACTTATTTAACCTTGAAGCCAATCCAAATAATGCTAACACGGCACTAACAGCTGCGAATCTGTATCTTAATGGGTTCACTATTAGTCAAGAAGGTACAATTGACATCCCTAATGTTGGGAAGGTCTATGTCCTTAACCAAACTCTAGAAGAAGCGGAATCGACCATATCTTTAAAAGCAGAAGAGTTTTTAATTAATCCTTTTGTAATTGTGAAACTTGCAAATTTTCAATTTACTGTATTAGGAGAGATAAATACTCCTGGGAACTACCCCGTCTATAAAGAAGGACTAACAATCTATGATGCGATCGCAATGTCAGGGGGAATTAATGATTATGGTAATCTAAAGAAAGTGAAGATGGTAAGATCTGAAAAAAATAAAAAACAGATTTATAATATTGACCTAACCTCAAGCGACATACTTGGGTCAGACTTCTTTTATCTAAGGAATAATGATCTAATCTATGTTCAACCGCTCAAATTCAAAGGCTTTAAAAAGTCACAATCACAGTTACTACTATCAGCATTAACAACATTTGCAGTACTATTTAATGTTTATTTAAAATTTGCAGAATAAGACACATGGAACAACATCAAGAGCAGGAAGAACAGACTATTGATATTAAAGCATTAATACTTAAATACACTCAATATTGGTATTATTTTGCACTTTCTATCCTATTCTGTATATCTATTGCATTTTTATATAATCGATTTACAGTCCCTGAATACAGTGTATCTACAACTCTTGAGATTAGGGATGATAACAACACTCAATTAGGTGCTGAAAATTTAATTGAAGGGCTTGAACTATTTAGTGGGAAGAATAATCTTACGAATGAAATCATAATCTTAAACTCGTATAGTATCACTGAAAAGGTTATTAAGGAGCTTAGCCTGGGGCTTTCCTATTTTCAACATGGATTCTTTCAGACAAATGAGCTATTTGACAATTCTCCTTTTATTGTCACGCTGGATTCCACACATAATCAACTAACAGCTATAGCATTTGGGATAAGTATCATAGATGAGAAAAGCTTCAATCTAACTGTCTCAACTGAAGATCAATTTCCATACAATTTAGAACTTGAGAAATTTGATAAAAACTTGCTTGCAAATATTGATATTAATGAAGTACATATGTTTAATAAAAAGATAATCTCTGATTATTATTCATTTACAATCTCCAAAAGTCTATTCTTTAAAGCAGACGAGATAATGGATGCTGGAAAAACTTACTCTTTTAAACTACATGAAACTGACAAGTTAGCTCATAATCTTATAAAAAATATAACGATAAACCCTATCAATAAGGAAACTTCAATACTAAAACTAAACATTAAAGCAAGTAACCCAAGGAAGAATATTAATATCCTTAATAAACTAACTGAAATATATATTAGGAGTGGTCTGGATGAAAAAAATATTATGGCCATTAATACAATCTATTTTATTGATGAACAGTTAGGCATTATTCAGGATTCCCTAACATTTATTGAAAATCAATTAGAAGCATTTAAATTAAAGAACCCTAACCTTGAAATTGTGGACAAGGAATATGGAACTTACTTTCAGAAACAAAGACTGGACAATACACTATCTGAGCAATCTGTAAATATTAAATATTACAGATCTCTCCTATCGTATCTAAAAGACGAGAAGAATACAAATTCTATCGTATCTCCAACATCCATGGGCATTAGCAATCCTGAACTAAATAGCTTAATTAATCAACTACTTGAACTATATGCAAAAAAAGGAGACCTACAACTTACGACTACAGAAAAGAACCCTGCTTATAAAGCTGTTATCTCTCAAATTAAGCATACTAAAAATACAATCATTGAGAATGTAACTAACTTAATCTCATCTGCTTCGATTTATGAAAATGATCTGAAAAGCAGAATAAACTCTTTTAATAATAATATTAACCAATTACCAGAGGCAGAAAGAAATTATCTAATATTAAAACGAAAATACGAATATAATGCACAGACTGCCGTCTATCTACAGCAAAAAAGATATGAAGCATCGCTTGCAAAAGCTGGAACTGAATCAGATCATAAGGTAATAGACCCTGCTAGACTAGATAGTGAGATCCCTATTAAACCAAGAAAAAATTTAGTTTACTTTATAGCCATTTTAATTGGGATATTATTACCTATTAGTTTCATCTCATTACGTGATTTTTTCAGTGACACTATCTATAGTAAAACTGACCTGCAAAATGCAACACAGATTCCTGTGCTTGGGCTAGTCGGACATAGTGATAGAGCTAGTAGTCTAGTAGTAGCCAATAGACCTAAATCAATTATTGCAGAATCATTCAGAGCATTAAGAACAAACATTCAATATCTTGCCGCTGACAAAGAAAAGAAGATAATAACAGTTACCTCATCAATAGGTGGAGAAGGCAAAACTTTCACAGCAATGAACCTAGCTGCAATCTTTGCAACTGCAAAATATAAAACAGTCCTTATTGGAGCAGATTTAAGAAAACCAAAATTACATGAAGACTTTAATATTGATCAAACAAAAGGATTAAGCAGTTATCTAATAAATAAATCAAACTTAGCAGATGTTATTGAAAATACTGAACTTGACTGCCTAGATGTGATTGGATCAGGTCCTATACCACCCAATCCGGCAGAGCTTCTAGACAGCATTAGAATGCAGAAACTTATTAAAGAGCTAAATAAAACCTATGATTATGTTATTATTGATACTCCACCAATAGGACTTGTAACTGATGGTGTAATAATAATGCAACAAGCTGATGTAAACTTATATTTAATAAGACATGGGTACTCTAAAACAAAAACTCTAAGTATCATTAACAATCTTTTTGCACAGGAACAAGTTAAAAACTTGCAAATTATTATTAATGACTTTAAACACACTGCAACTGGATATGGATATGGGTATGGGTATGGGTATGGGTATGGAACAAATGGATATGGATATTATGAGAACGAAGAATAAGCCTCAAAATTTCTAATAACTGAAAGTTCCAATTAATATTATGCTTTTTCTTTATAATTCTTTTATTGCAATAACTTCACAATAAATATTAACGACATGAGTAAGCAAAAAGGAAACCCAGCTAGCAGAATACAAGATTTGCAATTTTTTGGGGAATTCGGAGGCGTCAATCCATCTATAGCAGATTCATCCACATTTACTTATTTAGCAGGTAAAACTATGGGGGATGTATTTGAGGGAACAAGAGAGGGATGTTACTTATATTCTCGCCATACGAATCCATCTACTTCGTATCTAGGAAAAGCTATAGCAGAAATGGAATATATGAAAGGAGCAATACTTGCTGCTTCTGGAATGGGAGCGATCACTAGTACTCTCTTACAACTCTGCAACTCTGGCGATGAAATTATCAGTAGTCGCACCATATATGGTGGCACTTATGCTTTTCTGCGAAATTATTTACCAAAGTTTAACATTAAAACTAAATTTGTAAATGCCACTAATCTAGTGCAAATTGAAAATGCAATTACTCATAAAACCAAGGTGATTTATTGCGAAACTATGAGCAACCCCTTATTAGAGATTTCTGATATTACTGCAATTTCAGTATTGGCAAAAGAACATAAGATTAAATTAGTAGTAGACAACACCTTTACCCCTATGATTTTTTCTCCTGCAAAAATGGGAGCTGATGTGGTAATCCACTCACTAACTAAATTTATTAATGGGACTTCAGATACTGTAGGGGGAGCTGTTTGTGCTGCTGAAGATTTTATCGAAAAAATGATCGATGTAAACTCAGGAAGTGCCATGCTACTTGGTCCTGTAATGGACTCTATGCGAGCTGCAAGTATTCTTAAAAATATCAGAACTCTCCATTTAAGAATGAAGAAACATTCTGAGAACGCACAATATTTATCTGAAAAATTCCAAGATGATGGATTGAGAGTTATATATCCAGGACTAAAAAACCATCCTCAACATGAGATAATGAAAAATACTATGAATAACGGGTTTGGTTTTGGAGGGATGTTTGTGATTGATACAAAAACAAGAGAGAAGGCAAACAAACTAATGGAAGAGATGCAGAAAGACAATGTAGGCTACCTTGCAGTTAGTTTAGGTTTTTATAAAACTCTGTTTTGTGCTCCTGGATCATCTACATCATCTGAAATCTCAGAAGCTGAACAAAAAGATATAGGATTAAGTGAAGGTTTAATTAGATTTTCAGTAGGTTTGGATGATGATATTGAGAGAACATATAGAATCATAAGAAAATGTATGAAAAAACTACAAATAATTTAAAAGACTCTTATAATTAATGCTTGGATTAAATAATCAAATTTCGCTCACAAAGGCACTAATCCCTATATGTGTTCTAATTTTTTTATTAGCATATAATATTATCTTCTTTGAAAATAAAGACTGGTTTGGAGAAAACACTTATCAAATAATATTATTACTAGGAGCTTCTTTATCTACTGTTATAGGATTAACAGATAAGATCCCAATTAATCATATAGTTAGTAAAATATTTTCTAGTATCAAAAGCATTACAATGCCAATAGTTATTTTATTACTAGTAGGTGCTTTAGCTGGAACATGGAAAGTAAGTGGAGTTATTCCTGCAATGGTGTATTATGGACTAAATTTAATTAACCCATCAGTGTTCTTACCTCTTACACTAATTGTGACTGCTGTTGTATCTCTTACAACTGGAAGCTCATACACTACATCAGCTACTGTAGGTATTGCTCTAGTTGCAGTTGGCACTGCTTTTAATATAGCACCAGGCATGACAGCTGGAGCTGTAATCTCTGGAGCATATTTTGGTGACAAGATGTCTCCACTTAGTGATACCACTAACCTTGCGCCAGCAATGGCAGGCAGCGACTTGTATACGCATATAAAATATATGACACTAACTACTGTACCTACATTTATTATAACATTTATAGTCTTCTGTCTAATTAGTTTGAATATTAACACTTCTACAACTGGAGACCTCTCTAGTATGATTAGCTTATCTGATACAATTTTAAATGATTTCTATATTTCTCCAATATTGTTCCTTGTGCCTGTGCTGGTAATAATTTTGGCATACTTAAAAATTAGACCAATCATAGCACTCTCTTCAGGAATATTTTTAGCAGTCACATTTGCTTTAATTTTTCAGCAAAACATTCTAGACACAATTGATTCATCAAAACTAAAAGCTATTTTTACTTCAGTTCTCTTAGACACTAAAATTCCTACAGAAAACATTGGAATTGAACGACTCTACAATTCAGGAGGAATGAAAAGCATGTTATGGACAATTAAGCTAACACTATCTGCAATGGTCTTTGGGGGTTCGATGGATGCAATTGGTGCATTATCAAAAATAACTAGCGCACTCTTAAAAAGAGCAAAAAATATGTTTGGCTTATTTGTTAGTACTGTAATTAGTTGTTTAGGTATTAATATAGCTGCTTCGGATCAATATCTCTCAATTGTTATCCCTGGGAAAATGTTTAAAAATGGATATGAGAAGAAAGGACTAGCGCCTGAAAATCTAAGTAGGACATTAGAAGACTCTGGAACTGTAACATCTGCTCTAATTCCTTGGAATACCTGTGGAGCATATCACTATGGAGTTCTTGGAGTAGGTGTGGCAGAGTATTTTATTTATGCTATTTTTAACTGGATGAGCCCTATAATGACCCTAATTTATGCTAGATTTTCAATTAAAATAAGAAAGTTAAAATAACTCTTTTAACTTTTCAACTGCAAAATCAATATCTTCTTTAGTGTTATATCTGCTAAATGAAAATCTAATGCCTGGTCGTTTACTATCTGGGACAATCTCTGCAAGTACATGAGACCCCTTATTTCCTCCTGAAGCACATGCGCTCCCTCCACTACAAGCAACACCTAAAATATCTAAATTGAAAAGTAACATCTCTGAGATATCTGTTTCTGGGAAATGGCATGAGAGTACAGTATATAAACTATTATCAATATCAGTGCATTTAGCATAAAACTGGACATCCGCTATCTCAATTTTAAGTCTTTTAATCATGTATTCTTTTAACCCTTTAATATATTTCACCTCTGCTTCCAAATTCTCATAAGCCATCTCCATAGCCATGGCAAGTGCTGCAATCCCATAAATATTCTCAGTTCCCGCTCGCATATTTCTTTCCTGTCCACCACCTCGTATTAATGGCTTAATCTTAATATTATCTGATATGTAACTAAAACCAACACCTTTAGGGCCATGAAACTTATGTGCAGAAGCTGCCATAAAATCTACATTTAGCTCCTGCATATTAAATGTATAATGGCCTATAGTCTGTACAGTGTCAGAATGAAAGATAGCATTAAATTCTTTACAAATTTCTCCTATTTTCTTTAAATCCTGAATAGTTCCAATCTCATTATTGGCATGCATAATTGACACAAAAGTTCTAGGATTGTCCGCTAAGAGTTCTTTAAGATGCGACAAAGAGACAACACCATCTTTATCAAAATCTACATAAGAAAGCTTTATTACACCCTCCTTATGCAAATCTTGAAGAGGATATAATACAGCATGATGAGAAATTCTTAATGTGATAGCATGTGTAATCTTATGATTTTGAATTGCACACTTTATAGCCATATTATCTGCCTCAGTACCACCAGATGTAAAGAAAATCGAACCAGGAGAAGTGTTTAATAACTCAGCAATTTTTTTTCGCGCACTCTCAACTATTATTTTTGATTCCCTACCAAAAGAATGCACAGAAGAAGGATTAGCAAAATTAGTTTTCATCATTTCACTCATCATTTCAATAATCTCTGGGGCTATTGGGGTAGTTGCCGCATTATCTAAATACACCTTCATTTAAAATAATGCTTTAATTTCATTAATCATTTTCTCTGCCAATGCATTAGCTTCAACTTTTCCTTCACTCTCTGCATATATCCTAATTACAGGTTCTGTATTAGATTTTCTTAAATGTACCCATCCAGTTTCAAAATCTATTTTTAATCCATCTATAGTAGAAATCTGTTCACCATTATAATTATGTTCCAAAATAGATAGAACCACATCAACATTCATCTCATGATCCAATTCTATCTTATTCTTAGACATAAAATAATCTGGATAAGAATCTCTTAACTCCCTAACAGATATTTCTTTCTCAGCAAGTTGGGTTAGAAATAGGGCAACCCCAACAAGCGCATCTCTACCATAATGCAATTCAGGATATATTATTCCGCCATTTCCTTCTCCACCAATAATGGCATTAGTCGCTTTCATCTTCTCCACTACATTAACCTCACCAACTGAGGATGCCTCATAAGTTCCTTTATGTTTGAGAGTAATATCCCTTAATGCTCTAGTTGAAGATAAGTTAGATACTGTATTTCCTGGCGTCTTACTTAAAACATAGTCAGAGACTGCTACTAGAGTATATTCTTCACCAAACATAGTCCCATCTTCACAAATAAAAGCTAATCGATCTACATCAGGATCTACTGCAATCCCAAAATCCGCTTTCTCTTCTACTACTAAATTAGCAGTAACAGTTAGATTCTCAGGTAGAGGTTCAGGGTCATGTGGAAAATCTCCATTTGGTTCACAATACAATCTTATACACTCCACTCCCATTCTTTCTAATAATCTAGGAATCATAAATCCACCTGTTGAATTTACAGCATCTACCACAACTCTAAATCCTGAAGACTTGACTAAACTAACATTTACTAAATCTAATTTTAAAACCTCATCAATGTGTTTATTATTAAAACTATCATCATAGCTATATCTTCCTATAAGCTCTGTCTCAGGGAAAATAAAATCATTCTCTTCTGCCAACAACAGAATCTCTTCCCCATCTCTTTCTGACAGAAACTCCCCTTTACCATTTAGTAACTTTAAAGCATTCCAATTCTTAGGATTATGGCTAGCAGTAATGATAATACCTCCAGCAGCATTTTCTAATTGGACTGCAACCTCTATAGTGGGCGTTGTTGAGAGCCCAACATCTAATACATCAAAACCACAACCCATTAAAGTTCCTGAAACGATATTACTTACCATCTTGCCAGAATCACGAGCATCACGACCAATTATTATGCTATTAGAAATATCCCCTTGTTTTCTAATAAAGATAGCATAAGAAACAGTAAAACGCACAATATCTAAAGGAGAGAGTGAATCTCCTACCGACCCACCAATTGTGCCTCTAATACCAGAAATTGATTTTATTAATGTCATTATATTAATCTTAAGTGACAAAATTACATAATTAAATTTTTCTTGTGCTTAGGATTACTATCTTTGTTTCTAATATATTTTAAAGTATGCAAGAAATCCTAACACAACTTCCTATAAGATCTAAAAGACCTAGAGAGAATGGGCTTACAATGATCATGGATAAAGGCCTTAGCTTAAGGCAAGCTGAAGACTTCTTGTCTTTAAACCATGAATATACTGATATTATTAAACTTGGATTTGGAACAAGTATTATAACCCCTAAGATTACTAATAAGATCAAATTATATAAAGAAAATGGGATACTGGTTTATGCAGGAGGCACTCTCTTTGAAACATTTGCTATCAGAGATCAGATTAATGATTATAAAAGATATATGAATAATATCGGCCTTGAGATGGTAGAAATATCTGATGGGTGTATGAGTATACATCATGATCTGAAATGTGAAATAATTACAGATTTCTCAAAAGAATTTAAGGTGATTAGTGAGGTTGGAAGCAAAGATACTACAGTAGAGCTTAGTAGTGAAAACTGGCTGAAATGGATGCAAGATGAACTTTCGGCTGGCAGCTGGAAAGTAATTGCTGAAGCTAGAGAAGGAGGGAATACTGGTGTCTTTGATCATGATGGAGGCATAAAACATGAGATCATTAATGATATTACAAAGCAGATTAACAAGAATGACATCCTATGGGAGGCTCCTCAAAAAGATCAACAAGTCTGGTTTATAAATAAATTCGGAGCTGATGTCAATTTAGGAAATATAAGCCCTAATGAAGTTATCCCTTTAGAGTGTCTAAGGCTTGGTTTAAGAGGTGATACGTTTAATAACTTCTTAACTTAATTAATGAAGAAATACTTAATACTTTTTCTTAAAGGAGTAGGAATGGGGGTAGCAAATGTGATTCCTGGAGTTTCTGGGGGTACTATCGCATTAATTACTAACATATATGAAGAACTGATCAATACTTTAAGATCATTTGATAGGAAAGCCCTAGAGCTTTTATTTTCTTTCAAAATGAAAGAATTAGCTAAATACACAAATTTGTATTTCTTAACTGCTATTTTCTCTGGAAGTATTATTAGTGTCTTTACTATAGCTATTTTATTTGAATATCTATTTGCTAATTACCCGGTATTAATCTGGTCATTATTTTTTGGACTTATTGTGGCCTCAGTTATTTTTGTAGGTAAGAGAGTGCAAAATTGGAATGTAAAATCTACTATTACTTTTATATTAGGAACAACAATAGCAATTTCTTTAAGTTTTATGGAACCAGCAACAGAAAACTCAAATCTACTTTTTGTCTTTATATGTGGGATAATTGGGATAAGTGGCATGATGCTGCCAGGGTTATCTGGATCATATATATTAATACTGCTAGGGAACTACAAGCTTTTAATGGTAACTGCAGTAACCGAACTAGACATCTCACTATTAAGCATCTTTTTTCTTGGTTCTGTATTTGGTCTAATGAGTTTTTCCCACCTTCTATCTTGGGTATTAACAAGATATAAAGATGCTACACTAGCATTATTAACAGGCTTCATTCTAGGGTCTTTAAATATTATCTGGCCTTGGAAGCAGATTACGAAAAGTATCAAGATAAATGATGAGGTGAAGATAATAGCATACAATTCGAATTTGCCAGCTGAGATAGATAGTAACACTCTATTTGCTATCATACTAATGATAGTAGGATTCTTACTCGTGTATTTGCTAGAGAATTCATCAAAAAATAAATAATGAGAACCTTTGGAGTTGTAGGCAACAGTCTAAGACATTCTTTTTCTGCACAATATTTTAAAGAGAAATTCCTAAAAGAAGGAATAACTAACACTGAATATCTTAATCTTGAGCTAGAAAACATTTCAGAATTCAAAGGATTAATAAAAAAACACAAATTCGCCGGACTTAATATTACGATTCCATATAAAAAATCAATACTTCCATTCTTAGATGAAATAAGTAAAGAAGCAAAAATAATTGGCGCGGTAAATACAATCCATTTTAATAATGACAAATTAATTGGATATAATACTGACTACATCGGATTTCTATATAGTATACAGCCATTATTGAAGGGTAGAGACAAAGCCTTAATATTAGGTGATGGGGGTGCAGCAAGGGCTATAAAATATGCTTTAACAAAACTTGGGGTTAAATATAAAACTGTAAACAGAAATACCGCATTCGATTATTTAGATATTAAGAGGGAAACAACTAGTTATTACACTATTATAATTAATACAACACCTCAAGGAACCTTCCCTGAAATTAGTGGATATCCTAAAATCCCTTATGAATACCTAAACAAAGACAATCTGCTTTTTGATTTAATCTACAACCCATATGAAACTAAATTCTTAGCTTACGGGAAAGCAAAGGATGCTCAAACTAAAAATGGATTAGAGATGCTCCAAATACAGGCAGAGGAGAGCTGGAGAATCTGGAACCTCTAAATCATTAAATATTAGTAAATTTGCAATCAAAAAGTCTAAAAGTTGGAAGACGAGATAGAAGAAATATCAACTAAAGAAAATATTCTAAATACTATTACAGGAGAGGATCCAGAGATAGATAACAACATACTATCAATGGATGAACTAGTTGCAAGAGTTAGTCTGCTATCTAAAAATCATAATCCCTACTCTGTATCAAAAGAGATTGAGGAAATAAAATCTATTTTCTACACAAAACTTAAAACAGAAAAGAAAGAAGCCCTAGGAACTGAAGAGTTAGAGAAAGAAGAAAAGTCAAAAGAAAAGTTACATCCTCTAGAAGTTAAATTTAAAAATGCTTTTGATATTTATAGTAAAATTAAATCTGAGTTTAGAAAAATAAAGGAAAAAAAAGAAGAAGAAAATCTCAAGATAAAAAGAACAATAATTGAAGATATTGATGCGCTGGTAAAAGAAGAAGAGTCCATAAAAATAACATTCGAAAAATTTAGAGAACTACAAGCAAGATGGAGAGAGACAGGACATGTTCCTATTACTGAGAATAATCACCTCTGGCAATCATATCATCACCATGTTGAGCTTTTTTATGATTTTATCAAGATTAACAATGATTTAAGAGATCTGGACTTTAAACGGAATCTAGAAGAAAAAAATATAATCTATGCAAAAGCAGAGGCACTTCTAGAAGAAAGATCAATAAATAAAGCTCACAATAACTTGCAAGAGCTTCATGAGCACTGGAAAAATGTAGGGCCAGTCGAAAGAACGCTTAGAGAACCTCTTTGGGAAAGGTTTCAAGAGATAAGCAAAAAAATAAATAAAAGAAGAAACGACTACTTTATTGAAAAAAAGAAAGAGAACTCTATAAAACTAGATTTAAAAAATATCATTACCAAAGAGATTGAAGATATAACATTTGAAGAGAAAACCTCACATAATCAGTGGCAAGAAGCTACTACTAAATGTCATGAACTAGAAAAAAAGTGGAAAGCATTAGGAAAACTAAGTAAAGAATCTAATAAGATTGCATGGGAAAAATTAAGAGAGGTCCTAAATAATTTCTACAGTGCAAAGAATAATTTCTACAAACAAAAAAAGATACAGAGGAAGGAAATCTTAAATGAGAAACTAGCTATCTGTGAAAAAGCCGAAAGACTACAAGATAGCACTGACTGGAAAAAAACTGGAGACAACTTAATTAAACTACAGGAGGAATGGAAAAATTCTGAATTTTCTCCATCTACGCAATCAAATGAGGTCTGGATAAGATTTAGAAAAACTTGTAATATTTTCTTTAATAATAGAAAAAAATATTATAAAGAGATAAAGAAACAAGAAACAGAA
>PCBP01000069.1 GCA_002730985.1 Flavobacteriales bacterium
GTTTGAAGCTGACTGCTCAAACAACTGATTGGGTGCAATCTTTTGGAGGAACTGCTTCAGATAAGGGTATTTCTATTGGTACTGATTCATTAGGTTTTATTTATTGTAGTGGTTATTTTAATAATGAGGCTACCTTTGGTAATATTACACTTACAAATCAGAATCTAAGTACATCGGGGAATAATAAGGAAAACTTTGTTTTTAAAATGGACTCTTTAGGCAATGTATTGTGGGCTATTCCTGGAGGGAATCAGTCAGGTGGTTGTTGTGATGACAGAGCTTTAGGAATGCATGTGACTCCTGGAGGTGATGTTTTTATTACCGGAACTTTCTGGAGCTCTTATTATTTAGGTGTCCGTGGTGCTCCAGGAACCATAAATGTTAATGGTCCTAATCAAACTAATGCCCATGACAATTCATTATTAGCAAAGATTGATACATATGGAAATCCTGTTTGGGTAATTGGTTTTGGGGGAGATAATACCTCCGGTGGTTGTCCTTATCCCATTTATGATGCAGATGATCATTCCTATGATGTTACGGTAGATGCTGATGGATTTATTTATGTAACAGGATTCTTTTCTGGATATGATGCTGACTTTGATAATTTGACAATTACAAATCCTGAATGGGGTAATGATTGTCAGCCAATGGGATATATCGGTAAATTAGATTCTAATGGAAATTGGCTTTGGGTAGATAAATTTGATGGAATTAAAGACCAAAGAGGATCAAGAGATAATCGTTTAGCGATTGATCAGTTTTCAAATATTTACGTTGTTGGTGGATTCCAAAATAGAGGTCCAAATCAGGTAGGCACTTATGGTCCTTATACGATTACTTCAAAAGGAGAATGGGATGCTTTCATTTTCAAGATGGATAAAGATGGTAATTGGCTTTGGGCAGAAGGTATTGGTAGTAATAAGACTGATAGAGCGAATAGTGTGGCAGTTGATGTATGTAATGATATTTATATCACTGGAGAGTATAGAAATCCTATGGTATTTCCAGGCGCAAATGCATCAAATGGTAGTGACACATTAAGTCACAAACAGAAGAGGGATATTTTTGTTGCTAAGATAAATAATCAAGGCGAGTGGAAATGGGCTAAACGAGCAAGAAGTTCAGGTACTGATAAGCCTTATCAGATGTCAGTAGATGCTAATAAGCAGGTCTTTCTTGGAGGGACTACAAAAGACACATTAGTTTTTAGTAGTAGCTTATCAATTGCACCACAGATTCCTGGAGATACTACTGCCTCTTCCTGGGTTGCACAGTTAGATGGCTCTACAAATACTGGAGATTGGGTATGGGCAAAAATGGCAGGATCTGACACGGATGATGATGATAGGACTGGAGATATATGTCCAGATGGTTTTGGTAATGTTTATGCAATTGGTTTTTTTGAAGATTCAGCTGATTTTGATGGAACAATACTTAATTCACTTGGAAGGAAAGATATTTTTGTTTGGAAGATGAGTATGAATCCTGGTAGTTTCACTTATAATAATACATATTCCACTATTTATGCACCTGATAGTATGGTTTTTAATTCTGCTGACACAGGGGTTTTTACGACCTCCTATTTGATAATTGATGGTTGTGATACAGCTTTTGTTGATTCTGTGGTGCATCAAAGATTAGGTGTTCAGTTAAATTATAATATTAATAATATAGGTTCTGCTATTTTTACTATTGATGGCACAATCCAAGCTATGCCATATTCTAAAAATTATTGGGCTGGAGAGAGTATAACAATTAGTGCAACGATTCAACCAAATTGGTTGTTTAGTCAGTGGAAAACATATGCAAATACAGTGTTGCCAAATACAAATACTACTAATGCTACTTTTATTGCAAATACTTCTGATTCTTGTATTCTGATGACATACCCTAAACCTCCTCTCCAAGCTTTTATTTCTGGAAATGATAGTATCTGTAGTAATACTATTGATAAGGCGAAGATCAATGTGTCTTTTAGTGGCGCTGTTGAGCCATTAACATTTGTATATGCAATTAATGGAATTAATCAGTCTGCCATTACTACTACTATTAATCCTCATATTATTAATACTTCTCAGCAGGGAATATATACACTTACTTCTTTCTCTGATGCTAATGAGATAGGCTACACTTCAGGCAGTGCATTAGTAACTGTTAAGGAAGCTCCTGAGGCACTTTTTACAACTGCAACGGATACATTGAATATTCTATCTCCTTCATTACAGTTAAATGATATAACTCTTGGGAACATTGTTGATTGGGATTGGAGCTTTGGAGATAATACTCCAAATGAGTATGTTCAGCATCCTTACCATACGTATAAGGATTCTATAGGTATATATCAGATCAACCTGATTGTAACTGATAACTCAGGGTGTAGTGATACTGCAACAAAACAGATATGGATTTCAGATGAATATTGGATGTATATTCCAAATGCATTTACACCTGATTATGATGGAGTAAACGATGTCTTTTGTTTACAGCATCACGGTATTAGGGAGGCAACGTTTAATTTTAATATTTATGATAGGTTTTCTAATTTGGTCTATGCTACAGATAAGCTTGAAAAGCTAGAGTGTTTTTTAAATTCAAATGGATGGGATGGAACTCACTATGAGACTGGTAACAATCTACCTATGGGAGTCTATATATATGAGGTGTATTTTCAAGACTTCGAAGGATGGAAACATCAAGAACAAGGGCATATATTTATTGTGCGATAGCTAAAGTAATTAGTCCTTTTTGAGGCTCTCTATTTTCTTCTCTAGTAAGTTAAGCTTTTCTAATATCTCAGTTTCTTTTGATATTATTTCTTGCTCTTTTTCCAGTATCGTATCTTGATTTTTTAGCTGTGTCTTGTCTTGTCTATTTCTGCTCATTTCTGAAGATACAATACCAGTTGGAACTGCGATAATAGCATAACCAAGCATCATAATAAATACTGATATTGTTTTACCTAAAGTTGTTATTGGAACAACATCTCCATATCCAACAGTAGTCAATGTCACTACTGCCCAGTAAATGGATTTTGGGATATTATCAAATCCATTCTGTTGTCCTTCAACAATATACATAAGAGTTCCTAGGATTATAACAATAAGTGAGATTGATAAGATGAAAACTATTATTTTTGGTCTAGAAGATCTTAATGCAATTTGCATAGTGTGTCCACTTCTCAGATATTTTGATAATTGAAATATTCTAAATATACGAATCAATCTCATAATTCTGATATCTATTAGAAAGCCTATAGGAGCATAAAATACCATTAGATATGTTGGTATAATAGACAGTAAATCTATTATACCCATAGTTGAGAATACATATTTTCTCTTAGATCTGCTGCAATAGATTCTTAGTATATATTCTATAGTAAAGATGATTGTAAAAATCCATTCTGCAGTTAGTAAGACATCTCCGTATCTTTGATGTATGTTTTTGTCGCTATCTAGCATTACACCTATAACGGAGATGATAATTAATGCAAGTAAGGTAATATCGAATATCTTTCCAGCTCTAGTTCTGTATCCAAAAATAATTTCTCGTAAACTTTCTTTATACATAGTTTCTTATTAAATTCTTGCAAAACTAAGTGTTTTTTGATTAACAAGAGATAATTGATAAATAATTGCAATAATTTTCTTTAAAACTACTTCCTAATCGAAGTTGTTATTGAGGAAAAATAATATACATTAGAACTTTCAAAAAACAGAAGATTTGAGTCGTAATTTTCAGATATATCGCTCCTCAGCAGGTAGTGGGAAAACCTACACACTTGCCCTGAGTTTTATTGCTTTAGCGTTAAAAGGTGGGCGATATGGTTATGAAGATTACTATCGTAAGATTTTAGCCATAACATTTACTAATAAGGCAGCAGCCGAAATGAAGGAAAGGGTTCTAGAGTATTTGGAGTTGCTATCAAAAAAGAAGAATATTGATGGGATATTAGATTGGCTTAAGCAGGATACTAAATTTAATGAGGATACCATATTTCAAAGATCTGCAGTGATCCATAAGCATATCTTGCATAATTATGCTGATTTGGGGATTTCTACTATTGATAAATTCACTTATAAAATTGTCAGAACTTTTGCTCTTGATTTAGGTCTTTCTCATGACTTTGATTTGGAAATGGATGATTATAAGATTATTCAACCTGTAGTAGCGTTATTGTTAAGTAGGATGTCAGATGGAGGGGGTGACTTATCAAATACTTTAGTGAATTTTGCCATACAAAAGGCTGAAGATGGGAAGAGCACAAATATTGAGCATGATTTAGAAGAATTCACTCAGCAGTTATTTAAAGAAGAGGCGAGTAAATATACAGATGGAAAAATTCTTAAAGTGAAAGAATGCACGCAAGTGAGAAATGATTTGCAATTAACCAAAAATCGCATTGCAAAGAAGGTGCAAGCTTTGGCAGATGATGTTTGTGATTATTTTAACATAAATGGTTTAACAAACGATCATTTTTTAAGAGGAACATACTATACACATTTTGCAAATAATGTAGGATATAAAAAGGATACTAAATGGATGCCTTCTGATGCGCTTAAGAGAAATATTGCTAATGATGAGTGGTATGCTAATAGTAAATCGGATGCTATAAAGGAGCTAGTAGAAGATTGTAAGGTTGATTTGGAGAAATTTTATAATGATTTAATGAATTTACTTACTGACTATAATTCAGTAAAAGCAATACTAAAGAATATTTATTCTATAGCTATCTTAAATGAGTTAATAGCTGAAAAAAGAATCTTTAAGAAAGAAAATAATATTGAACAAATCTCGGGGTTCAATAAAAAGATTCATAGGGTAGTAACCAATCAACCTTCTTCTTTCATTTACGAACGTTTAGGTGAACGATACAATCATTATCTAATTGATGAATTCCAAGACACATCTTTATTGCAATGGCAAAATATATTGCCTTTAATTACTGATTCATTGGATTATGGTAAAAGCCTAGTTGTCGGAGATGGAAAGCAATCTATTTACAGATGGAGGGGAGGGGAGGTGGAACAGTTTTTTAAGTTGCCAAGTATTTATAATGGAGCTGATTTAATTTTTAAGAAGGAATGGGAATCTAAATTAAATACTCATTTTAAGCAATATAATTTAGAACACAATTTCAGAAGTAGAAGAAATATCATTGAATTTAATAATCAGTTTTTTGAGAATACAAAGAATTTGCTTTCTAATGATGTCATAGGTATTTATGATTTTCATAAGCAGGATCCTTCTTTCTCAGAAAAAGGGGGTTATGTTCATATTGAACTCTTTGGTGATACAAGTAATTTTAAGGATCTAATCCTTGAAAAAATGATATCTGAGATTAAAAAATTAACTACCGAAAATAATTATAGTTATAATAATATAACAATACTTTGTAATAGTAGAAAGAGTGTCTCAATCGTTGCTGAAAGCCTTTCTTTAAATGACATTCCAGTTATTTCAAATGAAGGATTACTTATAAGTAAATCAGATAAAGTGAATGTATTAATAGCAATATTACAGTATTTACAGAATGTTAAAAATGATATTGCAAAAACAGTAATTACAGATTATTTATTCAGCACTATTTTAAAGAATAAAAATTTACATGCATTAAATATAAATTTAAAAACTGATAAAGGTTTCATGAACATACTTAATAAGGCGAAAATCTTTATAAATCCTTCTAAATTATTACAAGAGCCTTTGTATGAAATGGTAGAACAAATCATTCGAGAATTTAATTTTAAGGAGGATGTTTATTTATGTTTCTTCCTAGATTTTGTTTTAGCTTATTCTGAGAAGGAAGGAAGTAGCTTAACGGAATTTCTAATTTGGTGGGAAGAAAGAAAATTAAAAGAAGCTATTGTTGTTCCTGAAGGGACTGATGCTGTAAGAATAATGACAATTCATAAGTCTAAAGGCTTGGCTTTTGATGTAGTGATGATTCCTTTTAATTGGGAGGATAGAAAGAAGGTTCAGGATATCTGGGTAGATACTTCTAACCACTTTAATAAAGTTTTACCGTCAGCTTTAATTAATGGAAATAAAGATCTGGAAGCTTCCTATTTTAAGGCTGAGTACCTAAAGGAAAAAGAAATGTCTTTACTGGATAATTTAAATAAACTCTATGTTGCTATGACTAGACCAAAAGAACGTTTATATATTTTCTCTAAATCATTACCAGATAAGATTCCAAATGATTTTCAAAAGAAAGGGGATTTAAATTCATTTTTATATGCTTATGATACTCATTTTCCAATTATTGTTGGAGATGCAGATATGATGCATGTATCAAAAGTTAAGAATAGAAATACATTTTCTATATCAAAGCGGAATAAGTTAGATTGGCGAGAGGTGATATCTTTAAAGCATACTGCAGAAGAAGTTTGGGATATAGAAACATTAAATGCTAAACGAGATTGGGGTAAATTGTTACACTTAGCGCTTTCTGAGATTAATTATGCTGAGCAGAAATATGAAGTGCTTGAGAGAATGTATAAAGCGGGAAGGTGTGTGAAAGAAGACTATGAAAAATTAAAAGTATCAGTTAAGAAGTTGTTTAGTCATCCTGAGGTTATTCCTTTTTTTACAGATGAATGGGAGGTAAAAACTGAGAAAGAAATTTTAATGGAAAATGGAAGAATCTATATTCCAGATAGGTTATTATTTTCTAAGAAAACAGATGAAGTAATTGTAGTTGATTATAAAACTGGCGCGAAGAAGGAAAAGGATAAAATTCAAATTACTGAATATGCTGATGCATTAAAATTAATGGGAAGGGTAGATGTAAAGAGAGCGCTTATTTACACTTCTGATCCAATAAATGTAATGCTATTATGAAGCCATTCTTAGAGAAAATAGCAGACAGGTTATTAAGAAAATTCCCAACAAGTATGGAGGGCACTGCTGTAGTGTTACCATCAAAAAGGGCGGTAGTATTTTTAAAGCATTATCTGTCTCAGAAGATTGATAAACCTATATTTCTTCCTGAGTTTTATTCCATTGAAGAGTTTATAGAACATTTGTCAGGATTACAGGTTTTGGATAATATTTCTTTACAATTTAGATTGTACCAAACTTACCTGAAATATCCTCCTCAGCAAACAGATTCGTTTGATGATTTTCTGAAATGGAGTAATGTATTGTTACATGATTTTAATGAGATTGACAGGAATCTAGTAGATGCAAAGTCAATATATTTAAATCTAAAAGATGTAAAAGAATTAGAGAGCTGGAGTGTTGATGATTGGAGCCTTTCAGAAGAGAAATTAAGTGTTATGCAAACTGATTACATAAGTTTCTTTGAAGGAATGTTAACTTGGCATAACGATTTTAATTTATCTCTATTAGAAGAAAATCTAGCCTATCAAGGTATGACCTATAAGCTAGCAGCAAATCAGATCAATACTGTCGATATAAAATGGAATAAGGTATGGTTTGTTGGGTTAAA
>PCBP01000070.1 GCA_002730985.1 Flavobacteriales bacterium
ACAGCTTCTTTAATGGATTATGTATGCCCTGATCATCATAATTTAGAGAGTTGGGGGGATCTTCATCCTTCTCATAATGAATACACTTTAATGCAACCAACTATTGCCCCATTATTTGATACTAGGCAATTTGAGCAAACTTTATTAAATTGGACAGAACAGAATGATTATCACACTTATTTATCTGATTTTTGGAGATCGAAAGGTGTTAACTGGGAGCAGGCTGTACATGATGGGTTTTTTACACATGAAGACTTAGAGCCAAAAATTAAATCAATAAGTCCTTTAAATAAGGATATTTTAACTTTTGAAAATTCAAGTGATGAGATAGAGCTGGTAATATATGAAAAAATAGGTTTAGGAGATGGGACACAAGCTAACAATCCATGGCTACAGGAATTTCCTGATCCAATTTCAAGGTCGTGTTGGGATAATTATTTAACAGTTTCAGCTAGTACTGCAAGAAAACTTAATTTAAAAAATTGGAACGTTTCAAATGGAGCATTAAATGGAAGTATTGTAAATATAAAGGCTGATAATATTATTATTGATAACGTACCTGTAATGATTCAGCCCGGACAGGCAAATCATACTGTTGGATTAGCACTTGGTTACGGCAGGACAAAATCAGGTAAGGCAGCTAATAACGTTGGAGTTAATGCATTTCCATTATTAAAATCCAAGAGGCTTTCTATTGAGCTTGTTGAAGAAGTAGAGCATGAGTTTGCTTCTATACAGTTACATCATACTATGATGGGAAGAGATATGGTCAAGGAAACTACATTGTCAGATTATATTAAGGACCCTTCTTCAGGTAATGATAGAGTTACTTATCCTACATTTAAGGGTGATTTACCTGCAGATAAACTTAGTTTGTATGATGAACATGATTTAAAAACAGGTCATTTTTGGAATTTATCTGTTGATTTAACAGCTTGTACTGGCTGTGGAGAATGTGTTATTGCTTGCCAGGCTGAGAATAATGTCCCAGTTGTCGGCAAAGAAGAAATGAGAAAAAGTCGTGATATGCATTGGATGAGAATAGATAGATATTACTCTTCTGAAATGACTAAAGATAAAGCAAAAGAAGAAGATGTTTCTGCAATAAAAATGTATAAAGAGATGGAGGTTCCTTCAGAGAATCCAGAAGTTGTTTTTCAGCCTGTGATGTGTCAGCATTGTAATAATGCTCCATGTGAAAATGTTTGTCCTGTAGCAGCTACAACACATAGTAATGAAGGACTTAATCAGATGACATATAATCGGTGCGTTGGGACACGATATTGTGCTAATAATTGCCCTTACAAGGTAAGACGTTTTAATTGGTTCCAGTATTCGGAGAATGAAAAGTTTGACTTTAATATGAATGATGATTATGGGAAGATGGTATTAAATCCTGATGTGGTTGTGAGATCTAGGGGTGTAATTGAGAAATGTAGTATGTGTATACAAAAGATTCAAGAACTCAAATTAACAGCAAAGAAAGAAGGAAGACCTATTTTGGATGAAGAGGCTCAAACTGTTTGTGCATCTTCTTGTTCAACTAATGCCATAGTATTTGGAGATGCAAATAATCCTGAAAGCGAAGTTTCTAAACTTAAAAAGGATGAAAGAGTTTATGACCTTTTAGATCATCTAAATGTCAACCCATCTGTTTTTTATCAAACCAAAGTAAGAAATAAATCATAATGCATAAAGAATCAAAAATAAGAGATCCGTTAATTCTTGGTAAGAAGACATACCATGATATAACAAAAGATATTGCTAGGCCTGTTGAAGGTAAGGCAAATAAATATTGGTGGATTTTATTCTCTTTATCTGCTGTTCTTATGCTATGGGGCTTTGCTTGTATGGCCTATACTATAGGGACAGGAATTGGTGCTTGGGGATTAAATAAAACAGTTGATTGGGCATGGGATATTACTAATTTTGTATGGTGGATTGGAATTGGCCATGCAGGGACATTAATTTCTGCAGTATTACTACTATTTCGACAAAAGTGGAGAATGGCAATTAATCGATCTGCGGAGGCAATGACTATTTTTGGTGTTGCTCAAGCAGGATTATTTCCACTTATACACATGGGGAGACCTTGGTTGGCATATTGGGTTTTTCCAATACCAAATCAGTTTGGTTCTCTTTGGGTTAATTTTAACTCTCCATTACTTTGGGATGTGTTTGCAATTTCAACTTATTTGACAGTTTCTGTTGTATTTTGGTATATTGGTTTAATTCCTGATTTTGCCATGATTCGAGATAGAATGGATAAGACAATATCTCCAATGAGGAAGAAGCTTTATACATTAATGGCTTTTGGATGGAGTGGAAGAGCTAAGCATTGGCAAAGATTTGAGGAGGTCTCTTTAGTTTTAGCAGGTCTTGCTACGCCACTTGTGTTTTCAGTACATTCTATTGTTAGTATGGATTTTGCCACATCTGTTATTCCTGGCTGGCATACGACTATTTTTCCTCCATATTTTGTTTTAGGAGCGCTTTTTTCAGGTTTTGCTATGGTAGAAACATTATTAATTATAATGAGAAAGGTAGTTAATATGGAAGCTTACATTACAATTAAGCATATTGAATATATGAATGTTATTATTCTATTTACAGGCTCATTAGTTGGGGTTGCTTATATTACAGAACTTTTCATGGCATGGTATTCTGGCGTTGAATTTGAACAATATGCTTTCTTAAATAGAGCAACAGGCCCATACTGGTGGGCATATGCTAGTATGATGACCTGTAATGTGGTAATCCCGCAACTTTATTGGATATACAAAATACGGACATCATTTGTGGCTACATTTATTTTATCAATATTTGTTAATATTGGCATGTGGTTTGAGCGTTTTGTGATTATTGTAACTTCATTACATCGTGATTTCCTTCCTTCATCATGGACTATGTTTTCCCCTACCTTTATTGATATTGGAATTTTTCTAGGGACAATTGGATTCTTCTTTGTGTTATTTTTATTGTATTCTAGAGCATTTCCAGTTGTTGCGCAGGCTGAGTTAAAAAGTATTCTTAAATCATCAGGATCTGAATATAAAAAGTAAAAATGGAAAATAAAATTATACATGCTATCTTTGATGATGAACAGGACGTTTTAAGTGTTGTCAAAGATTTGAGAGATCAAAAAATTGTAGTAAACGAGGTGTATAGTCCTTTTCCTATTCATGGACTAGATTCAGTGCTTGGGTTAAAAGAAACTAGAATGGCAATTACGGCATTTATTTATGGATGTATTGGGCTGTCGTTTGGCGCTTTATTAATTTATTATATTATGATATCTGGAGTTGGCAAGAGTTGGCCTATGAATATAGGGGGTAAGCCAAATTTCACTTTTTATCATAATTTACCATCTTTTGTGCCAATTATATTTGAGTGCACTGTTCTTTTCGCTGGTCATTTAATGTCTCTTACATATCTATTTAGAAATAGATTATATCCAGGAGCAACTACTTCAAGTCCGGACCCAAGAACAACAGATGATAAATTTCTAGTTGAAGTCATCTATGATGATAATAAAAAGGAAGTTATTTCCTTACTAAAAAAGTCTAATGTTAGTGAAATAAATGAGAAAGATGAAGTATAAATTTATTTTAATTATGTGTTTATATTTTTTATTTGTTTCTTGTGGAAATGATGGAAGAGGGTACGAGTATATGCCAAATATGTATCGCTCTCCTTCACTAGAAACATATGGAAAGAACATAGTTTTTAAGGACAGTCTCAATGCTAGAAAACCAGTTAAAGGGACTATTGCAAGGGGTTATTTAAAAACATTTAATTATGGCGCTAGTTTAGATGATTATTTACTGTCAGGTCAGGAGGCGGTAAATCCGTTAGAAAATAATAAGGATAATATAGATGAGGGGAAGGTGCTTTATGCTATGTTTTGTAAACATTGTCACGGATCTAATGGTGCTGGTGGAGGCTCTATAACCCATCCTATTTATTCTGCTGTTCCACATTATAATGATAATAAACAAATTAGAAGGTCAGGGGCCACTATGAGTGAACTAACTGAGGGGCATTTATTCCATGCTATAACCTACGGATTAAATGCAATGGGACCACACGCTTCGCAGCTAACAGAAACCGAAAGATGGAAAATAGTTTTGTATGTACAGGAACTTCAAAAGAAATCAGATTAGAAAAATGTATAAATTAGATAAAAATATAGATAGGGCTTCAATAGTTATGATTCTAATTGGAATTATATCTTGTATTCTTGCATTCTGGACAGATAGAAATGGTGATCACCCTTTTGCTCATGCATGGACCAATATTTTATTCAATAATTATTTCTTTCTAGGGATTTCTTTATTTGCTGTCTTTTTTGTTGCGTTGCAGTATGTAGCTGAAGCAGGTTGGTCAATAATTTTAAAGAGGGTTCCAGAAGCTATTATGACTTTCTTGCCCTATACATCCGTAGTTATGTTATTTATAGTTGTTACAGCAGTTTTACATTTTGGCGGCAACCATATTTATCATTGGTTGGAGCCTGGTATTATGACGGAGGGCAGCCCTAATTATGACTATATTATTGCAGGAAAAGAACCTTATCTAAACGCAACATTTTTCCTTATTAGATCATTTTTATATGTTATTATTTGGGTATATTGTGCTAGAAGATTACGACAAATTTCTTTAGAGGGAGATCTTGAAGGAGAGATAGGTGAGAAGTCTTACTGGAAAGGGTTGAGAGTCTCAGGATGGTTTATTGTACTTTTTGCAGTTACTTCATCAACAGCTGCATGGGATTGGATTATGTCAATAGATACTCATTGGTTTAGCACCTTGTTTGGATGGTATATATTTAGTGAATGGGCGACTATAGGATTTGCTAGTATATTATTAATGACTTTACTTTTAAACAAACAAGGGTATTTAACACACTTAAATGATAGTCATATACATGATTTAGGAAAGTGGCTTTTTGCTTTTTCTATCGTTTGGACTTATATGTGGTTTTCTCAGTTTATGTTGATATGGTATGCTAATATTCCAGAGGAAGTTATATATCATATGGAAAGGATAGAATTAGACAACTACAGATTTCTTACATGGTTTAGTATAGGAATCAATTTCATAGTTCCTGCTCTTTTTCTTATGAGTAGAGACGCAAAAAGAAATAAGAATCGTTTGATTTTTGTTTGTATTGTAGTTTTAATAGGACATTGGATTAATTCCTACTTATTATTTGCCCCAGGCACACTACATGAGCATGGTCATTTAGGAATTCTGGAGATAGGTCTTGGTGTAGGTTTTCTTGGATTATTCATAAAAGTTGTATTAAATAGTCTTAGTAAAAGAGATATTGAAATAAAGCATCATCCCTTCTTAGACGAAAGTCAAAATTTACACACATAAATTGTATTGTTGATATATTTTAAAGGGTCAGATTAATCTGACCCTTTTTTTATGCTTATTTTTGCTAATACATGAATGAAGATTATGAAATACAAGGAAGTAGCGAGAATGAGGATATAGAGATAGAGCAAGTTTTACGACCAAAATTATTTGCTGATTTTGAAGGCCAAGATAAAATAGTTGATAATCTTCAAGTTTTTATACAGGCAGCAAAACAAAGAGAAGAGGCTTTGGATCATGTCTTATTGCATGGCCCTCCAGGTCTTGGAAAAACTACTTTAGCTAACATAATTACAAATGAACTTGGTGTAAGTATTAAAACTACTTCTGGTCCTGTACTTGACAAACCTGGTGATTTAGCGGGATTGTTAACAAACTTGGAGGAAAGAGATGTTTTATTTATAGATGAGATTCATAGATTAAATCCAATAGTAGAAGAATATTTATATTCTGCTATGGAGGATTATCAAATTGACATCATGATTGAATCAGGGCCAAATGCAAGGTCTGTTCAAATAAAAATTAACCCTTTTACTCTAATTGGAGCTACAACTCGTTCGGGCTTACTTACATCTCCACTAAGAGCCCGATTTGGGATTAATTCTAGGCTTGAATATTACCAGGTAGATTTATTATCAAAAATTGTAAATCGTTCTTCCTCTATTTTAGATATTAGTATTGTAAAAGATGCTGCATCAGAAATTGCAAGAAGAAGTAGAGGCACACCTAGAATCGCAAATGCACTACTAAGAAGAGTAAGGGATTTTGCGCAAATTAAAGGAGATGGGAATATTGAGATGAAAATTACTCAATACTCATTAAATGCATTAAATGTTGATCAACATGGTTTAGATGAGATGGATAATAGAATTTTATCTGCTATTATTGATAAGTTTAAAGGTGGCCCTGTTGGACTAACAACTATTGCAACTGCTGTAGGAGAGCAAGCAGGTACAATTGAAGAGGTATACGAACCTTTTTTAATTATGGAAGGCTATCTAATGCGAACACCAAGAGGGAGGCAAGCTACTGAACTTGCATTTAAACATTTAGGAAAAGTTAGACCTACTGAACAAGGGAACCTATTTTAAGAAGATATTTGGTCAAAAACTTCTAGCGTAATACTCTTGTACTGTGTAAATGTAGTAAGCGCCCATATCTTTAAACTTAAGACTTCTTTTTTACTCAACCATCTTATACTTTTTGAAAGTTCTTTTTTAAAAAGATTCTTATCAAAACTAACTTTACTTAGGATTTTTTTACTGAACTCTAACATACTTTCATTAGTTATATTTATAATAACAAAGAAATTAGAAATTTATTGTTATTCATTCCAACTATATGAATTATATTCTAAACCAGCTAGTGTTAATACTCTATCAATTACTGTGGATACTAATTCTTCAAAGGTATTAGGATTGCTATAAAATGAAGGTGTTGCAGGACATATAATTCCTCCAGCTTCTGTAATTAATTTCATATTATTAATATGAATTAGACTTAAAGGGGTTTCTCTTGCCACAATAATTAGCTTCCTTCTTTCTTTTAGGATTACATCAGCTGCTCTTGTTGTTAAATCATCAGAAACCCCACTTGCAATACGACCCATTGTTCCCATTGATGATGGACATATTATCATTGTGCCGTAATTTGCAGATCCACTAGCAAAAGGAGCCATAAAGTCCATTTTGTCATAAAATGTAAAAGGGTAATTTTTATAATCAGAATTACCTAGTTCTTGTTCCCAAACAAACTTTGCATTTTTGGACATTAGCACCCCTATTTTTTCTATCTGATTGTTTAATTGCAATAATTTATCAAATAATACTTTAGCATAGATTGCACCGCTAGCCCCTGTTACAGCTACTATTATTTTATGTTTTTTATTCATCAGATATTATAATGTAAGGTAAAACTTAGAACTAAATTGTATTTTCCTTTCCTTGTTGATCCAAATATTTCTTGGCTCTCATAATCTTCAGTTCCTATTGGGAATATTGAGTTGGAAAGTCTAGTATTTAAACTGATATTTTTAGAATATTTATAATCAAGACCAATCATTAGTCCAATATCATAACTAATAAATGGAGACATGTTATTAGATTCTATTTTCCCATAGCTATCATTATAGTAGGCATCAATCAAGTAAGCTGTTTGTATACCTCCCTCAATGCTAAAATTATTGCTTTGATGGTATTTCAATAAAAATGGGATCTCAATATATGAAGATGAAATATCTTGCTTTAAATAATTTGCATCTGATACATCATCTATTTTAGGGTTCTCACTCCCTTTTTGAATATAAGTCATTTCCATTTGAAAACTTAAATTTTGGTAGATAGATTTATTTGCAAAAATACCAATTAATAAGCCTGCTTTATGAAACCCTGCTAAATTATCCCCTCCAACCTGTGATGTACTTAGACCTAATATAGCTCCACCGCTAAAACTTTGCGCCTTCATATTAAAAGTTAGAAATCCACAACAAAGTAATATTGCAAATTTCTTTAACATATTATCTTAAGCTCACCCCAAGACCAAGTGTCGTAGTTGGGTATTTTGAAAAGGTGTAATCTGCCTGAATAGTTACAACAGCCATATTGAGTCTTAATCCAATATTTGTTCTTAAATTGTTATTGGATTCAAAATCTATTTCTACTTGCTCATTAAATTGAACATTGCCAAGTTCAAATGTGTTGTTAGATGAGAAAGTTGTTTTTGCTGAGTTATATCCTATACCAGCATAACCAGTAAACATTAGTATTTTTTTTGATGCAACTATATTAATTGTAGTCGCCTTTGTGTTTAAAGAAACTTCTTGATTAGATATTTCTAGTTCGGTATTCAGGGATGTATAGCCTCCTTGCAAAGAAAGACTCATTGGAATAGCATCCCCAATTCCTGGGATCCATTGTAATAAATCATGTTTTACTCCGGCACCGAAAAGATTTACATTTATATTATCTCCCACATTTAACATTGGCATATATCTTATGTCAATAGCTGTATTCTTGATTAAACCAATTCCAGCTTGTATCATTGGTAATGGCATAACTGGAGTTTCAAAACCTCCTGGCATATCAAATGGTGTCTCTATTCCTGAACTACTGTTATTATATATCATTGCAGTTGCATCTGTACTTCCTAATACAGTAGAGGCGTTAGATTCATTAGAAGTAAATATATTCCCAAATGCATCTTCAACTTTGAAAGCTTTAGCGTCAGTTGGTATGATAACGGTATTTACAGTAAATGTAACATCAAACCCCCCTAGCTTATGAGGCTTTGCAGTATTGTACCATCCGTTATTTAAGCTTGCCCCAAAACTCTCTGACATTGGAGTAAAATAGGCTTCAATAAGTTTCTCTCCTTGAGCAATATCAGCTGTTAGTATAGTTGTTATTTGTGATGTCTGCCCATAAGAGGTTAATCCAATTATAGCAGATAAAATAGGAACTAGTAATTTTTTCATAAAAGGAGATTAATTGTTTAAGTGCGCTTCTTCTACTTGCATTATTTCTTTTGTGATATTATTGTAAATATAAGAAACAATTGACATGTTTTCTGAATTCCAATTTCCCGCATTTCCATTGCCAGCTTCAGCGGTATTTTCTGAGTAATTAATATTAGACTGTTCTAAGGCTGTTAAATCATAATTGATCAATCTCTCAATTTCCTGACCTGAGATATAGCTGCTTGATGAAGATAAAGCCTCATCTATTAGCACAGATCTTAATACATGGTTATGTTCATAGTCCTCAACATTATTTGCCCCATCTTTTTGCCAGTTAATGATATTATCCTCTGTGAGACAAACAACTAAATTATAGTCTCCATTTATACTATTTAAAATTTCAGAATTTATTGTAATTAAATCTGTTGTTGAGCTAATAGTTAATTCAAAGTCAGGTTCCTGGTTAAGTACATTTGCAACTATACTTGCCCATTCATCTTTTCCAAGTTTATGATTTTCTGGGTATCCCATTCTATTCACCATGCCTCTTGGCAGTCCTGCTTCAGATACGCCATAGAAGTCATCCCAATTGTCACCCCATTGTGTTCTAAAATCATATTGAAAAGCTGGGGCTTGACTTGCACTATATGGTCTTGCAAAAGACGTGCTAACATGAATTGCCATGCCAATAATTTGATCTTGGTAGATATCCTTAATTGCAGTTAATTCTCTGGCTGCATCTGGGCAATTAGAACACAAATGACCGGTAAAGTCCTCAATAAGAATCTTTTTTGTTGTTGAGTTTATTGGAGGATTAGTTGTATCACTCATATATGGTCCTTCCACTACATCACAAGATGTAATTACTAATATTGAACTAATTATTGATATATATTTTTTCATTTTTAAAAACTTGACGATATAGTTAGAGTGAATCCATTTGACGAAGGGACTGTTTTACACACCCCGCCAACACAAAATATTCCTTCTCTCTTTTTTCCATAACCAATTTCAAATCGGTTTGCTCCTTTTATAAATCCAGCATTTAGATTCACATAATGGAGTTGTTTTGAGACATCCTCATGTCCATTATTATACATGTCTTGAATAGTAAAGAACCAATGAGGAGAAATAGTATACTCTAGAAGTGCCATGCTCCAATCTCCTTCTGCTAATTGTTTTGCAGACTCTAGTTGTTTTGATATTAACGTCTGAAGTTCCATTCTTAAAGAATGCCCACTTTTGATTTTATAACTTACATCAGCAACTATAATTGTTGAATTAAGTATCCCATAATCCCCCGTTGGTTTTCCTTCTAATAAATCTTTGTTATATGTTTGATTTGCTAATATAAAATTTGTATTTATTTTCTTGCTGATTTTTTTATTCAAAGATAAATTAAGATCCTTGTAATACAGTATGCCGTCACTTATATTGATTAGTGATGGGGTATGTTCAGTATTGTCATTCAAGAATGAAGGACCTCCATCTAACCCATTTATTCTCGAATAGTTAAGCGCCACTTTTGTGCCATATTTACCCCCCAATATAGTTCCTTTTTGGAACTTATAAAAGATGTCAAATTGCATTCCAAATTCTCCATCTGCTTGTGTAGCACAAGGATAGAGAGCTAATAAAGAATATGCATGTGGCTTACTTAGAGTAGGTATGTAATTGATTAGATAAGCCTTCCCATCTCTATCTCTGTCTGATTTAAAAGTCATATTGTCTGCCCTATGTATCTCTGCTACAACACCAAATCCTTTTTTTGAAAATGTGATGTTTTGTGTAAAAGCATTCCCACTTGCATAATTCATTTCACTTTCAGTCAAAACATTTACAGGGTCATTAATTTTATAGGCATATTCCCCATAATAACTCCACTTGCCATGGTTTAAATTTAATCTTCCAGCATAAGCGCTAACATTCTGGGGTATTGTAAAGATAAGATTATCTCTTTCTTGGTATCTACTTATAAAACTCCCTCCTAAAATTACTTTTGTTTTGCTTTCAGAATCAAATGTTTCATTAATATTTATTTCTGCATCAGCTCCTCTAAAAATCCCATCAGCATATGTAAAATGAGTTCTACTCTTCCCAATGAATGTTTTTAAGTATATTCCTATTGATGGATTGTATTTTAACCTTACTCCGTCCATAGCATTGTCAATTCCAAGCCCTTTTTCTTCATATGTCCTAAAAATCAGTCCACTTCCTAGTTGTTCGTAATAATTACCTGCTGTAATTTCTAGTCCATCAATACTGTATGTAGCATATCTATATGTAATTCCATTCCCTTTAAATTCAGGGTCATAATCTGCCAATGCATTTAGATAGCTTTCATATCGTAATCCAGCTGCAAAATTTCCTTTTGTATAATTTAGATTCAAGTATGCATTGTTTAAGATTATCTCATCTGCTGCCTGAGCTCCGATTGCAGAATCTTCCTGGTATGATTGTAAATTCAGGTTGAAATCTCCATGAATTTCTCCTAAGCTATTTTCTTGAGAAAACACTAAGATAGAAATACTTAATGCACTAATTAAGAAGGTAATCTTTTTCATAAACTATTTTTCTAATGCTAGCTCTCTAATTGCTTCTAATAGTTCCATTTCATCTCCATCAATATAGCCTTTGTGTTGCCAAATAATCTCATTTTTACCATTAAGCAAGAAAGTATGAGGTACTGTTGACACCCCCATAGCTCTTTTTAGATCACTATTTGGATCTAAATAAATCTCATAATCCCAATCAGAAGAATTAACATAAGGAGCAACTCTTGACATTGACCTTGTATCATCAATAGAGATTGCAACTAGTTTGACCCCTGTTTCATCTTGCCATTCTTCATATACTTCAGCAATAGTATTAAGTTCTTTTTTACAAGGTTTGCACCAAGTTGCCCAAAAGGAAATTACAATTGGCTTGCCATTATTTTCAAGCTGAGTAATGTTAAAGTTACTTCCATCCAAGGTCTTTACTTGTATATTTGGTAAGGTTCTATTTTGGGCAAAACTTATTGAAGTAACTAATGTGGCAAAAAATAGGCTAAAAAGTGTTTTTTTATTCATTTCAATTCTAATTTTTAATGATACAAATATAGTTTAAATATTTAACTGTTACAGCTGGTTTAATTAGTGTAAATTTAGACAATAAAAAACCCTGACTTTTGGGCCAGGGTTTAAATTTTAGATATCAAGTAGCTATTTAGAAATCGTAATTTTTTGATTTTGGATTCCTTTTTCTGTAGTAATATTTAGCGTGTAAATACCATTTGCTAATGATGACACATTAATATTGTTGGTGTATTCTGATGACAAGACTAGCTTCCCAAACATATCAAATATATCAACTGTAGTATAAATACCCTCAATAGTTAATGTATTTTTTACTGGATTAGGATAAATAGATAAGCTCGAAATTAAATCATGAACCTCAACTGTAGAGCTTCCTGTTTTGAATGCGCCACCATCTTCATCAGTAAATGTCCCTCCAGATGCAAGAGTTGTACCATTAGCATCGATTACAGTAAAAGAACCTGCTCCATATCCTGAATTTATTCCATCACCATAAGAATCATAAATAGTAAATGTGTAGCAAGTAAGATCAGATAAAGTAGTTGTTACAGGAGTTTGTGCAGTTATTCCTGCCGCAGATAAATTATTATATGGACCGCCTACTGCAACTACGGCTCCAGATGCATCATCTGTAATATCCCATGTAGTTTCAGATCCATAAGCATCAGTATTAATTTGAACTGTTACATCTTGATGAGTATTTTGTGTTGCCATCTCCACATTAAATGATATCGTAGGGTTATTTGATGGATCTGCATCAATAGTTCCATTAGGAGATGTTGCATTAATTGTCACTGCATCATTAGCAGCTAAGCCAGTTAATGCTGGTAATGTGATATTATCAGTAGCATAAGTTGTTAGATTTCCTGACCAAGGAGTTGTAGAAACAGTAGATCCATTTACTGAGACTTCAATAGACAAAGAGGTCAAAGGAATTAGTCCATAATTTTGAATTGTAATTTCTGGCACTAAATCTCCTTCGCAAGTTAGTGTCTCTCCAGCATAATCAAATGTTCTAGCGTCATTGTCATTACTTGCAGGAGGAGGGCATACACTTACTAAACTATAAGGATTTGAACTTTGTCCACATTCAGTCACTATTCGATCAGGGCAAACCTGATATACAGTTGGCCAGTATCCAATTTGATAATCTCCAGTAACATTATCATTATTTACAGTTCCGTCAGTACAAATGATTGGATAAGGAGTCCCTGTAATCCAGTCTCCAGCAGTATTTCCTCCAACACCACCTAAATTAGCGACTGTGTTTTCGTCACCTTCAATAAAAAACACCATTACATCATCAGTTGTATTTGCATTAACATTAGGCATACCTGCAGGTCCATGATTCATATATAGGTCCTCTAAAGCTCCTGAATTATGATAAGACCAACAAGGGCCGCACCATACAGCAGAAAAATCAATAAATACAGTGTACCCATTATCAAGGTAGTCATATAAAACATGTTCCGTCCCATTAAGATCTGTTAATGCCCAAGCTGGGGCTAATGATCCATCTGGTAATTGCGCTTGCACATTACTGAATGATAATAATGCAGCAAACGTAAGTAGTAATATTTTTTTCATTTTAGGTTTTTTAAATTAAGTACGCAAATATACATTTTTTTTAGCTAAATATTTGATAAAGAATATATTTACTGGTTATCTATTGTAAACTTTTTAGATATAGAAGATTTTTTAGTTTTGATACGTGCAGTATATAGTCCATTTTTTAATAAAGAAATATCAATTGATTTCTTAGCAGGGGAACTTAATGTGAGCTTTCCTAAATTGTCATATATCTCTACCATTAAGTAGTCCCCTTTTATATTAAGCTCATCTTTTGCTGGATTTGGATAAATGATTACAGAGTTATTGTCTGTAATATTTTTTACGTTAGTAGTGAGTTCTAAATCAACTTTAACACCATTTAATATTTCTCCAGTGTTATTGTCAATTACCATGCCAACGACTTGTATGTTATTTTCATTATGATTAGATGGTAATGTGTGTGTGTACTGATATGTGTGTGTTGCACCTGTAATTATAGTACTTGGTAAGCTACCTATAGAACCATCAAATCCCCCTAAAATATCACGAGCAACATGGTCAAATTTAATACTTACAGGATTAGGAGATGTACTGAAATTAATTCCTGAAAGAGGAGCAATTACAGGAGGTTGCCAGTTGGTGAAATTATTATTTTGATTATATGGGCCAACATCATCTTCTAAAATCACTGCATTAAAACGGTAATCTCCTGCTAAATCTATAGCAAATTCTCCTTGTAAAGTAATCGTAATATCTCTAGTTGAAGGGTCGAAAATAGCATCTGCATTAATTTCAACAGGAGAAAAAACATTGATTCTATCCGCATAGTACTCCATAAACTTTGTTGCATTAACCCCTCCCATTCCAGTTGCTTCTATTTTTCTATCAATTCTGGCACTTGGATAAGTAGGCATATTCAAGCTGGCATCATATAAAGTATTTGTCATAATGTCTCCATTATGTACTGCAATCGGAATAGCTGTTAATGGATAGTTTTGTTCTATTGTTTCCATGGCAACTATCCCTTCAGGACACCACGGGCACCAGGTTCCTCCAGCCTCTTCAAAAATTACTCTTTTCGTTGGTATAAAAGATGCAGTAGTAATTGTTTGAGTTAAAGAATTATTACTCATATCAGGATCAGTAGTTCCATTTATATTGTCAATAAAAACGTCAATGGTTTGACTACTGGAATTAACTAAATTCAGCTGCGTGTTATGTGTGAAATTGTAACTAGCAAGAGAAGAGATAGTCAGTCCAGTTAAATTGTCAATATATGAATTAGTCCCATCTGTCCAGGTGATATCCATTGAGTTTATTGTATTCCCACCAACATTTGTTATGGTTCCTTCTATGTCAATTAAAGCAGGAATAGTTGTATATTGAGGGAAATTTAAAGATGTAAGTTCAGCATTATTATCTGAAAGTTCAACTACAGAGATGTTATCTATCCCAATTACTAGCTTATTGTAATTATTATTTCTAAATGCAATATAAATAGTTTGGCCTGAATAAGCGGTTATATCAATATCTCTAGTTGCCCATCCTTGACCTATATATGGTTCTCCGATTCCTGTTGAATTATACAGTGCTGTGGTAGCTAAAAAATCTGTAGGAGTATTTCCTGTTGTCGACACATATATTTCTATTCCATCCATACCAGCTACATCTCCTGAAGATA
>PCBP01000071.1 GCA_002730985.1 Flavobacteriales bacterium
CTCCAACTTCTCTATATTGAATTCTATACTGATCAACACTACATACATTAGAGTTCATATTATCCCAATTAATAGTAGCTCTATTATGAATAACATTACTAGCATATAGGCCTGTTGGTGGATCCTCAGGACAAGTATATAAGGTGCTACACGATCCATCATCACAGTTAGCAAATGGATTATATTCAACATATAATGAATCCATACAGCCCGACATACCCCAACAACTTCCATCATCCATTGTAGCATTTGGATTGTAATTACAATATGTTGGACCTGTACAGCCTAATATATCACAGGGTGCAGAACTTCCTATTTGTATGGTGTCGCTCCCGTAAAACCCACTTATTAATGTCCCTGAAGCAAGTGTAATTCCAGTACTATCCATAATTATATATGTTGCACCATTCCATCCATCTCCACCAGTATCATACATTCTAAATATATAACAGTCATCTTGAACACATCCGTAAGATATTCCAGAGCTTCCAGATGCTGATGCCCAGCCATTCCATTGTGTTAAGCCCCATGAGATCTCATTATCGGCACTTCCTCCAGATACTGAGAATACAAGACCGTTTTGAGGACAAGTAAAGCACGAGCTATCATCTGTTGTTGCAAGGGGATTGAAATTCAAAGATGTAGAGTCTGTACAGCCATATACTATTGATCCATTTGTTAAAACAATATCTAGCGTAGTTATATTTCCACTTATTAGTGTTGTATTGACTGTAACTGGAATGTATCCAGGTGCTGATACTAAGACCTGAAATATCCCAGAGTTTACAGAACCTAGGTTGTAATTGCCTAATAAATTAGTAGTGGTGATATGTGTAGTATTAAGTATCTCAATACTTGCATTATTTATTGCGTATCCTGTATTTAAATCTGTTATATTTCCAGATAAAAATGAGGCTTGTTGAAAGTCTCTGCCATATACTAAGAGTTTTCCATTTCCATTGCTAGAACTATTTACATCTGAAGAGATTATATTTCCTGATGGCAGGAATGGATATGTTCCCCAACAACCATCATATCCACTACCAGACCCTATATATGAATCATAGTAAGCAATTTCAATCATATTTTCTGGGTACGTGATATCATACACTCTCGTTCCCTCCCGATAATAAGATGTAATTAAAAAATTACCATCTACATGAACATTATGTGGTATTGAATTAGATCCTGGGTTTGATTGTATTCTATCAACCTCTTGAATATTATTCATATCACTTATATCAAAAGCTGATATATAAGCATTTGGCTTTTCATCTGTTGTAAAAACATAGTTGCCATCATCACTAACCCATATATTATGTGTAAAAGCATTAGGAGTTGGATGTGTTCCTAAGACGAATGGATTGCTTTTGTCACTTACATCAATAATATACAAATCCCCAGTATAAATACATCCGGCATAGAGCGTGTCTCCTCTAGACATTCCGTCATGAACATATTCATCGTCCCACTCTCCAAGATAGACAGGACTAGTAGCATTAGCAGCGACATCTAAGAAGATTACGCCTCTGTTTGCAACAAAAGAACCATTATCTCTTGCGCCAAAAATATAGGCAATACCATTCTCATCAATATAAAGATTATGTGAGGATGTAAAACTTATACTTGCTCCTGTTATTGGATTTGAAAACTGGTTGACATGCCAATAGGTATTTCCTGTCATATCAGTAAGATCAACAATTAAAAGACCCGCATTTGCTTCTGTAGTTATATATGCATAATTCCCACAGGTTTTAATATCTCTCCATGTTGAGTTTAAATCAACGATATAGAACTCTTCTATAGGATTGTAAGGGTTTGTAACGTTAACGCAGGAGAAGCCATCATTTAAGCCTAACAGCGCGTATTCATTTCCAGTAATAGGATCTACCCAGCCCCATATGTCACTACCTTCAGTGTTTAACCACTCATATGAACCTAAAAGATTCATATTGTAACTACTCTGTGCTATTCCTAGAAAAGGAAATATTAATAATAAAATAATTTTTCTCATAAATTCTTAGGGGTCAATTTATGGATAATAAATACATGAGCAATCATTACTATTTCTAGTACTACTATATATATCGGCCATTCCCCTATTAAGAATGGATTATTTGCTAGTGGTTTTTCTCTTAGATACATATAGTTAGATTCTATTAGAAAATTAAAAGGTAAGATTATTGCAACAGGAATCTGCAGTCTTAAGATTGTTTTTAGCCATGCATCTTTTCTTGCTCTCATACCGAGCATCATTGTTAAATAAATTGGCACTAATATTAGCCCTGCATGAACAAAATAAAAATCAAAGTAAAACCATGGCCCAACTCCTTGTGTTAATTCTGGTGTAAGTAATGAATGTAAACCTGATGGAATTCCTAAAAAAAGAACCCATTCGTACATCCATTGACTTCTTGTATTTAAAACAATTATACTAATTAAAAATGAGATCCTACATAGATGTAAAGGCAGATTGTCTTGTAGATTCCATGTGCCATTATAAACTGCAATTGAATTTGAAATTAAATAAGCAATTACAAAAGAAATACTTAACCATCTTGCAAAACTATTTTTCTCTGAGAGTGTTCTCCCTTTTAGTAGAAGAAGAATAAATAGGATGAATACAAAGGTGAAAACTATACCAGTCCACCAAATAGTACTTAATGGTTCAATTACGAAATGTTCTATCATTCAAGAATTATTTTTTTATTTATGATTCTATTAGTAGTAGATAAATTTATAATATAAACTCCGCTAGAAAGATTAGAGATGTCTATTGTTCTGCTAATATTACCTTTTTTAGAGATGATAGAGGTATAAATATTTTCTCCTAAGATGTTTTTAATACTTAATAAGGTCTCTTCATTATTAAAAAATGTAATATTAACTAATCCAGTTGTTGGATTCGGGAATATATTCAAAGATTCTTCTGATGTTTCAGCTAGTATGTTCGCAGTATTATTATAAAAAACCGTATCACTAATACAACCATTTATATCGGTTACTATGCACCAATATAATCCAGTAGAATCTAGAGATATTGATGGAGTTGTTTCACCAGTGCTCCAGATGTAATTATCTGGTATGCCAGCTAATATGCTAACTCCTAGCTGATTTCCAGCCAAAATAATTTCGATATCAATATATGAGACCTCAATAGTTGAATATATAATACTATCACAACTATTTGTGCCTTCAGTAGTGTCAATAAAATAACCTGAGTTAGTATAGATGTTTGTTCCAATCATAATTGAATCACCATAACATAATAGTATATTTTGATTATTACTTGTAATTGGTAATACTGACAGCATTGTTTGCACGATACTATCACAGCCATTTACTGTTTGATACAAGTCTGTATAAAGTCCTGGGTTATAATATGTATTACCGTTAATAACTATACTGTCACCAATACAAAAGGAAATTTCCTGTATAGAATTTTCAGCATAATTAATTGTAAGCTCTAATATGTCAGTTTGTGTACATCCAGACGCATTAGTGTTTATGTTCGTGTATATTCCGCTTGAAGTGTAATTCTGTCCATTTATTGGCCACAAGTAAGAATTACATGCTACTATATTAGTAGCGCTTGTTGAATTGCTATCAATAATTAGATTTAGAGTCTCAGTATGTGTGCATCCTGAAACACTTGTGTTAATATTTGTATAGCTTCCACCTGTGTTATAGGTTTGCCCATTTACTGGCCATAGATACGAACCACATGCTGATATATTACTTGTGTTTGATGTATTATTATCAATTGTCGCTTCAACTATTGAGATATTAGAAGTACATGATTCCTTTTTTACTTCCCAGTCATAAAAGAAATAATAATATCCTGCAGGAGCATTTGTTCCTGTTATTGATACTATATCATTGATGTTATATGGAAATATTGCACCTGAACTATTCCTATACATATCATTGTCAGTACCGGACACTCCTAGTTGCATATTATTTTGCACTGGCAGATTAAAATCTAAATATAATCTAACTCCATTAGGTGAAATTGGTATAAATAATGTTGTGTCTTGTAATACTGCATTATTACTATTTCTTAACTCAATTGTTCTAAATCCATCAGAATCTGAGTAAACTAGTACAGAAACTAATGTAGAGGGAGAATAATTGTCAAATATTAGATGTCTATTCCCTTGGTAGTACCCTCCATATCCAAGGCTATTATCATTAGGTCCTCCAAATAAGGAGGTGAATTCGTAAACTGATTGTGCATAATAAGAAGTTGTACTGTTTAATATTGGAGTCGTAAATGAGGAACCTGTACCAACAGGATTTTGCAGATTTACATCATCATACCAATTTATCGTTCCTGCTGTTGTATTTGCATTTAAAACTAATGAAGCAGGTCCACATGATAAATTATTTGTTGTCTGTAAGTTCATGTTAATAATGGTTACAGCACTATCTACTATTATGCTATCAACCCCATATTGATTAATAGTAATTAGTTTAACATTAAATATTCCGCTAGAATTGTAGGTGTGAATAGGATTCTGATTATTTGAAGAGTTTCCATCACCAAAATCCCAATACCATGTTGTTGGACCATTTGTAGAAAGGTCAGTGAAAGATATGGTAGAATTGCAGCTAACACTATCACTTATTCCAAACATACTTTCAGGTGGGGCGCTAGGAAATATACAAGACCAGTCTGCTTCAAATCCTGTTCCATTGACAGCCTGATCAGAATGTAATAGCACTGTAATAGCTCCACCACTTGATGAAATTACGCCAGGACTTCCAGTTAATGCATTGCAAAATTGACCCAATGAAGGAGCTGTAGTGTCTGCTCCATCAAATATTTCTAGATAATCCCAGTTGCAATATGAATAGCCGTTACTTGGAGCCTCTATATCAAATGAGTTAAAAGTTAATGTGATTTGATTGCTCCCAGGTGGCGCAATCGTAACCCAGCAATCATTCTCATCATAATAATTACCAGATGGCCCTCCTACATCATAGAGAGTGCCATTACATTGAGTTTGAGTGTTGCCAGCACCAGAAACTGGAAGTGTAGTGATGCAAAAATTATTCTGATCAACACTAATAATCTGTTGTCTTAATATACTGTCAACACCAAGTGGACCTACAGCAATTAGTTGTACAGAGAAAGTGCCAAAGGAAGTATAGGTATGTGTTGGATTTGTAGAGGAAGATGTAGTGCCATCGCCAAAATCCCAATAATATGAGTTAGAATAAAATGAGTTATTTAGAAAGCTGACAGTAGCAGGAACATTACAAAAGACAGAATCACTATATGAGAAATTAGCAGTAGGTGGAGATGTTATTTGTAGATCAATACTCCACAGCCCTCTACCATAAGTAGCTGCAAAGAGCTTATTCGATTGATATTGAATCTCAAGTTCATTAACAATAACATTAGGCAGGCTGTTATTATTAAAAAGATTCCAATCATTAAGTGTTGAATCAGATGTGAATACACCTAAGTCACTTCCTATATATACAGTTTCCAAGTTGTTATTTTTATCTAATTCAATACAGTTTATAGGAACATTAGGCAATGTGCCTGATATATTTACCCAGTTATTCCCGCCATCTGTTGATTTATACACCTTCTCTCCTGCTGTGTATCCGGATAGTGTAACCCAAACTGTATTCTCATCATGCGGATTTATAACTACATAACTAATATAGAGATAAGGTAGATTGTTATTAACTTGAATCCAACTTGCACCTCCGTTTGTGGTTTTGAAGATATTTGCATCATCAGTAAAATAGATAACATCAGGGTCTGATTTCGAAATACCAATCTCATTTATTTTACCACCATTAGTTTCTCCATTAGTGATCTGGCTCCAACTGTTTCCTCCGTCAATGCTTTTCTGGATTTCATCATAGCCAATATAAATAGTGTTAGGATCGTTCTTGTCTAATTCATAAGGGGTTTCCCATGAGCCGTTATTAGAAGGGGCTATACTTGAGAAGCTATTCCCTCCATTTGTAGATTTTCTAACATCTCCATAGTATAGCGCTCCATACATGATATTAGAGTTGGTGTAATCAATAATACATTCCATACCATCACCTCCTATTACAGCATCCCAGTTTAGGTTTGTTTTTAAGAATGTCCCATTGTCTTGAGAGCCTGTAATTACTTTATCCTGAATAGTTTGAGACACTCCTAAGCTATAAAATTGAGTAATATGTAGCCCGTCAGAGATATCAGTCCAATCATTACCATTATCATTAGAATAATAAAGTCCTCCATCATTCCCAGAATAAAGATGATTATTTAATGGATTATATTTTAACATATGTTCATCAGCGTGCATATAAGTTGTTCCGTTAGCACCATACCAATGAGTATTAATATTCCAATTTTGACCTGCATTGGTAGATTTCCAGCAATTAACACCTCCTACAAAAAGGGTGTTTTCATCTATAGGGGAAACAGCAAAAGCTAGATCATACCAAGCTTGTCCATCACTATCTGATCCATTAACTGACCATCCTAAAAGGTTTGGGGAATTAGATTGTTGCGACCATGTTGACCCTTCATCAGAAGATTTGTATACCCCATAAAAACCGTTACTATTATTTCCAAACATAGCGTACACTACCTGAGGGTTATCTGGAGTGACTGCTACACAAGCTCTTACGACACTATTTGTAGATGGCAAACCTGTGCCAGATTGACTCCAGCTTAAACCATTGTTAGATGATTTATATACTGATGTGTTTCCTTTAGATGCCCCATAGATAATATTAGGATTTGTTGGATGAAATTCAATGTCAGTCATATTAATTCCTGAATAAGTATGGACGAAAGATGCGCCCGAATCAACAGATCGATAAATGCCATTACTTGTAGCAACAATAATAGTATTAGTATTTGAAGGGTCAATTAGCACTCTATTTCCTTTATAGTAATTTGTAATATTAAATGATAATCCAGTTAGATTAAATGTGTTCCCACCATCAATCGATTTCATTAAACCATAAGAGTAAGTATCACCCCCATCTCTATCTCCGGTAATTATATATATTTCATCAGGATTACTATGATTAATTGCAATATCAGACACTCCAAGATTAGTTAGGAAATCAGTTGTAGTAATCCAAGTCTGGCCATTATTTGATGATTTCCAGAAGCCTCCAGCGGGAGCTCCAACATATATAATATTAGGATTTGTTGGATGGAAAGCAATAGTATTTACTCTTCCAATACCTCTTTTTTCTCCATTTGATTGTAAAGGCACATTGTCAGGTCCAACTTGCTCCCATATATTGGGAGGATTCATAAGAAATTGATTATTTGCTTCTATAAGATTATTATATTCTTCCATTAAGATATGAGGATATTGCACACCATCAGGAAAGACTCTAGGAGTCATAAAATTCTCCCATCTTTTAAATTGCTTCCAGCCTTTGCCTTTTTCTATTGTTTTATTTCTCCAATATTCTTCAAAATCACCCTGTATTTCATAAAAATTATTATTTGGATTCTGCATTTTTTCAACCCATTCTTGAGAAAATGTAATAAAGGGTAAGCAAAGTAATATAAGTAGTAGTTTTTTCATTAGTTGTTGATTTTTATAAGATATAATCCGAAAAATGTAATTGCTCCATTTAAGATTAATAATTCAAATCCAAAAGGGATGTAGAGATTTAATGCATAGCAGACAACAGGAGAAGCAATAGCAATTAATGGCACAAAATTATCTTTCACTCTATACTTTGTAAAGAGACCAAAAGAAAACATTCCAAGAAGTGGACCATAAGTATATCCAGCTACAGTAAATAAAGATTTTATTACACTTTGGTCATTAATCGCATTAAAAATTAATATGACCCCTAATAGAATCAGTGAAAATAATAAATGTACACGCTTCCTGGTTATGATTTGTTGATTAGGGTCTTGTTTGTCAAATTCAATTATATCGACACAGAAAGCAGTGGTTAAGGAGGTTAATGCTGAATCTGCACTAGAGTATGCGGCAGCAATTATTCCAATTATAAAAAGAATACCAACATAAACTGGTAGTCCAGAATTCAATGCAACATTTGGAAATAACATATCAGCATTATTTGGAGGAGCAAGATTAAAAGCATCGGAGTATATGTAGAGTAATGCTCCTAATGACAGAAATAAGAGGTCAACAAAAATTAATATTACACTAAAAGTGGTCATGTTTTTTTGTGCATCTTTTAAATTTCTACAGCTTAGGTTCTTTTGCATTTGGTCTTGATCTAAACCAGTCATAACAATTGCCATGAACATGCCAGAAAAAAACTGTTTAAAGAAATATTTCTTGTCTGTCCAGTCTTCAAAGAAGAATGTCTTAGAATAGTCTGAGTCATGAATTAATGAATAAACTGATGTAAGATTAAGATCCATCTTTTGCATTAATGTGTATGCTATAATAATTACTGTAGATAGCATAAATGTTGTTTGAAGGGTGTCTGTCCAGATAATTGTTTTCATCCCGCTTCTGTAAGTGTATAGCCAAATTAGTGATATAGTTATAATTACTGTTACATAGAATGGAACATTCCATGATTCAAAGATTGCAAATTGCAAAACCGTTGCAATTAAAAAAAGTCTGAATGATGCTCCAATTGTTCTAGAGAGTAGAAAAAAAAGGGAACCTGTTTTATAACTATTTCTTCCAAATCTGTCTCTCAAGTAAGTATATATAGAGGTTAACTCAAGTTTGTAGTAAAGCGGAAGTAAGATTCTTGAAATTATAAAATACCCACAGAAAAAACCGAAAACCATCTGCATGTAAGAAAATTGACTACTTTCAACCCATCCAGGCACAGAAATAAATGTAATACCTGATAGTGTAGTTCCGATCATCCCATAGGCTATAACATACCATGGTGAATTTCTATTGGCTCTAAAGAAAGTCTCGTTACTGTCATCTTTTCCTGTCAAATAAGATATGAAGAAAAGAATTGTAAAATACAATAGGATAATACTAACTAATAAAGTTGAGGACATAAAAAATGTTTTTACAAAAATAAAAAAGTTTTAGGCATTAATACTAACTTTGCCGATATGAATTTCCCTTCTAAGCTTGTTAAAAATGCTGTCGAACAGCTATCTAGCCTCCCAGGAATTGGGCGTAAATCTGCTTTAAGATTAGTGTTACATATACTCAAAAAAGACAAATTAACAGTCGAGAAATTTGGCGATTCTTTTATTCAGCTAATCAACCGAATTAATTACTGCTCAATATGTTATAGTATTTCAGATTCAGATACCTGTGAGGTTTGTGCTAATCCTAAACGAGATACTAGAATTATCTGTGTAGTAGAAGATATCCGTGTAATGATGGCAATTGAAAATACCATGCAATACAAAGGAGTTTATCATATTCTTGGAGGCTTAATATCTCCTATAGATGGCGTTGGCCCTAGTGAAATCAGAGTAGAAGAACTAATAGACAGGGTAAATGATAACGATATAACAGAGATTATTTTTGCACTAAGTACAACTATGGAGGGTGACACAACTAATTATTACCTTTTTAGAAGATTAAGAGACTATGACATCAAAATATCATCAATTGCAAGAGGGATTTCTATTGGTGATGAGCTAGAATATACTGATGAAATAACTCTAGGAACTGCTATATCTAGCAGAATGCCTTATTCTGAGTAAGACAGACTATTAACAAGCTTCTGCCAAAAACTCAGCATTAAAAAGAAACTATTTTACTTTCTTTTCTTAATTTTGCCAAAAATTTTAATACTATGGCAAGAGTTGAACTTATAATGCCCAAGATGGGAGAAAGTGTCTCAGAAGCAACTATAATATCATGGAATAAGGATGTTGGAGATGTGGTTGAGCTTGATGAAACAATAATAGAAATTGCAACTGACAAAGTAGACTCTGAAGTTCCTTCAACTCATGCAGGAAAATTACTGGAGAAGCTTTTTGCAGCTGATGATATTGTACAGGTTGGTACGCCATTTGCTATCCTAGAGACTGAAGATGGAGGGAGTGAAGCTCCTATCAATACAGAAAGAACAGACGCAAAAGCTCAGGTGGAAATTGTCGAGAAAAAAGTGGAAAAAACTCTTAAAGAGGAAGTAGTCCAATCTAGTAAAATTAAAGACAATAGAGATAGATTCTATTCTCCACTTGTAAGAAGTATGGCTGCAGAAGAGAATATAACAATTAATGAGCTAAAGACGGTTTCTGGTTCGGGTAAAGATGGGAGAGTTACCAAATCTGATATGCTCACTTACCTGAAAGCGAGAGCTTCTGGATCTATAGGCGCTAATGAAAGTGCTCCTCCAACAGCTCCATTGCAAACTGAACAAGAGATTTCCAGAACTACTAGAGCGCCCAATGAAGCAATAAACATTCCAAATACTGGAGATACTGAAATTATTGAAATGGATAGAATGAGGAAACTTATTTCTGCTCACATGACTATGTCAAAACAAACTTCAGCTCATATCACCTCATTTGTTGAAGCTGATATGACTAATATAGTTAACTGGAGAGAATCTGTAAAACATGAATTTAAGAGAAGAGAAGGTCAGAATATCACTTTTACCCCTATTATTATTGAGGCAATGGCAAAAGCTGTTAAAGATTTCCCAATGATTAATGTTTCTGTAGAGGGAATAAATATCCATATTCATAAGAATGTTAATATTGGTATGGCTGCCGCCTTGCCTGATGGAAATTTAATTGTCCCTGTGATTAGGGAGTGTCAGCATAAGAATTTAATTGGCATCACTAAATCTGTAAATGATCTAGCGGGAAGAGCTAGAGAAGGGCAATTAAAACCAGATGAGATACAAGGAGGAACAATTACTATGACTAATGTTGGTACTTTTGGAAACCTTATGGGGACTCCTATTATAAATCAACCTCAAGTAGCAATTATGGCTTGCGGAGTAATTAAAAAGAAACCTGTTGTATTAGAGACTGAACATGGTGATGTGATTGCTATTCGTCATATGATGTTTTTATCTTTATCTTATGATCATAGAGTTGTTGACGGAGCACTTGGAGGGCAATTTGTAAGAAGAGTCGCAGATTACCTAGAAAAGTTTGATGTAGATATTGTAGTTTAAATTCTATTTTTACTTCACTAAGACTTCACTTCTTTATTATGAATTTAAAATTAAAAAAGCCAATTGTATTTTTTGATCTTGAGACGACTGGAGTTCAGATAGCAAAGGATAGAATTGTAGAAATAGCTATACTTAAGGTCTTTCCTAATGGAAATAAAGAAAGTAAGACTTGGTTAGTAAATCCAACTATTCCTATTCCTAATGAGATTACTGCAATACATGGGATATCAGATAAGCAGGTAGAGAACGAACCCCCCTTCAAAGAATTAGCTGCAGAAATTTTAGGATTAATACATAATTGTGATCTAGCAGGATATAATTCTAATAAGTTTGACATCCCTCTACTTGCTGAGGAGTTCTTGAGAGCTGGAATTGATTTTGATATCAAGAATAGAAGAACTATTGATGTGCAGAATATATTCCACAAATTAGAACAGAGAACTTTAGTGGCCGCATACAGATTTTATTGTAATAAAGACTTGAAACATGCACACTCTGCTGAAGCTGACACCTTGGCTACATATGAGGTGTTATTAGCCCAACTGGAGAAATATAAGGAATTAGAAAATGATATAGATTTTCTTGCTGAATTCTCAGAGAGAGGAGGAAAGTTTGCTGACATGGCAGGTTTTATTAGATTTAATGCAAAAGGAGAAGAAGTGTTAAGCTTTGGGAAATATCGTGATGTGACCTTAGCCCAGATATGGAATGATAACCCTGGATATTTCTCGTGGATTAATCAAGCTGATTTTCCTTTATACACTAAAAACATAATGAGTGATTTTGCTACCAAGATGAAACTAAAGAATAAATTCAACTCTTGACATGAAGATTATCTGTATAGGAAGGAATTATATTGATCATGCTAAGGAGTTAGGCAACTCCATACCAAATGAGCCCTTATTCTTTCTAAAGCCTGAGACAGCCATTCAGCCTAAAAAGCACCCATTCTTTATTCCTCATTTCTCTAGTGAAATACATTATGAAGTAGAGCTGGTTATTAGGATTGGGAAAGCTGGTAAACATATTGAAGAAAAGTTTGCACATAAGTACTATTCACAGATTGGTTTAGGCATTGACTTTACTGCTCGCGACATACAGGAGGAATGTAAAGTAAAAGGACTTCCTTGGGAAAAATCAAAAGGCTTTGATGGATCTGCACAGATTAGTAATACGTTTATTAATAAATCGGATCTAGAAATTAATAATATTTCTTTTACTCTAAAAAGAAATGGAGAGATAGTCCAGTATGGCAATAGTTCTGAGATGATATTTCATTTTGATAAGATAATCTCTTATTTGTCAAAGTTTTATTCTTTGAAAATTGGAGATCTAATCTATACTGGCACTCCTAGCGGGGTAGGCAAAATAGAGAAAGGAGACATCTTAAATGGTTTTATTGGCAAGCAAGAGATGTTTAAAGTTGTAGTTAAGTAGACTATCGAAAGAATTTCATCCTATAATTAGTACTTACCTTTCCTTTACTAATATCAATAAGCTTTCCTTTTATCATTCGTTTTCTTAATGGAGATATTTTATCGGTAAATAGGACGCCATTAATATGATCATATTCATGTTGGATAACACGAGCTGTTAGACCATCAAAAATATCAGTATGTTTTTTGAAGTTGATATCAAAATACTCAATAGTAATCGAAGATCTTCTAGTAATGTCCTCTCTTATTTCTGGGACAGACAAGCAGCCTTCATTAAAATCCCATTCTTCTCCTTTTTCTTCAATAATTCTGGCATTTATAAAAACTTTCTGAACCGGTTCTAGTTGCAACTCCTCTCCTTCTTCATCTATAAATGGAGTTGTATCAACTATAAATAATCTGATTGCTTTATTGATTTGGGGAGCAGCTAGTCCGACCCCATTAGCATTGTACATTGTTTCCCACATATTAGCTAATAGGTCATTCAAATCTGGGTATTGAGATGTAATATCTTTACAATTTTCTCTTAATATTGGTGCCCCAAAAGCTACAATTGGTAATATCATTATAAAATTGAATCAATTATTTCTTCAATACTAATTCCCTCAGCCTCTGCTTTGTAGTTTTTGACTATTCTATGAGTTAGTATAGGCTTTGCAATCGCTTTTACATCCTCAATATCAGGAGAATATTTACCATCTATAGCAGCATGACATTTTGCTGCCATAATCATATATTGTGATGCTCTTGGTCCAGCACCCCACTCAATATACTCTTTCACAATTTCAGCTGCTTTATCAGATTTTGGCCGTGTCTTTGCCACTAAACCTACAGCATATTCTAGTACATTATTAGTAACTGGCAACTTAGTAATCAATTCTTGAAATTTCAAAATATCAACAGCAGATATAATTGTATTTAGAGAGGTCTTATTCTTTGTCGTTGTCTGTTTTACAATTTGTAACTCTTCTTCATAGGATGGGTAATCTAGGAGTACGTTAAACATGAATCGATCAAGTTGAGCTTCTGGCAATGGATAGGTCCCTTCTTGCTCAATAGGATTTTGTGTGGCTAACACAAAGAATGGTTTGTCTAACTCATATCTTTTTCCAGCATTTGTAACAGAGCGCTCCTGCATTGCTTCCAGTAGAGCAGATTGAGTTTTGGGAGGAGTCCTATTAATCTCATCAGCTAAAATAATATTAGAGAATAACGGACCTTTAATAAACTTGAATTCTCGTTTTTCGTCTAATATTTCAGCACCAACTATATCAGAAGGCATTAAATCAGGAGTAAACTGAATGCGATTAAAATCAAGCCCTAATGTGTCAGCAATTGTTTGCACTAATAGGGTTTTAGCTAAACCAGGAACACCAACTAGTAAGCAGTGTCCGTTACAAAAAACAGAGATTAAAACTTGCTTTACTACGGCATCTTGTCCAACAATTACTTTTCCAATTTCATTCTGAAATTCATTATACTTTACAACAAAATCATCAATAGCTTTTACTTCATTATTCATATTATTTTCTCCATTTATTTTTAAAAGTACAGTTTAAGATTCCATTATTGATTTTAATGTATGTCTTATTTATTGTTTTTTGGATCCAATTTATTAGTTTGTCTTGCTTTTTAATATTTTGAGCCAGATCCTTAATCATTGAGAAATCATCAATCAAGTTAGCAGGATGAGCCTCAATTTTCTTGTTTAATTTTAAAATTTGGTAAGCTTGTTTTTCATCAGGCATCTTTATAAGTATAGGCGATGATATATCATCAACAGTAAGTTTCTCAACGGTATATTTTAGTGCTGGATCCATCTCATCTATAATGTGCATAGCTGACATAGTACTGGAGTTTAATAATAAGCCCCCATTATTTTTACTCTCATCATCACTATATTTAGTAACTGCATCATTAAAAGTGATTTGCCCGTCCTTAATCTCTTTTTCAATTTCTTCCGTCTTAATTTTTGCTTGATATAAAGCAGTGGAGCTCACCTTTGTTTTTAATAAAATATGACGCACATTAATTTGATTACCTCTTCTTTGAATCAACTGAATAATATGGAATCCATATTTAGATTGGACAACTTCTGATATTTCCCCTTCTTTTAATCTAAATGCTGCCCTTTCAAACTCAGGAACCAACTCCCCTCTGTTTACAAAGCCAAGTTCACCACCTTTAGAGGCAGATCCAAGATCATCAGAGTACAAAGTTGCTAACATCTTAAAATCTTCTCCATTGTACACGCGTTCTCTAAATTTGTTTAGCCTAATCCTTAATTTTTCTTTTTGTTCATTAGAGATCTCAGGTTTTATGATTATTTGAGCGAACTCAACTTTTGAAGGGACTTGAGGAATATTAGATTCACTCTGTTTATTAAAGAAATCTCTAACTTCAGCTGGAGTGACTTTTACATCAGAGGTAATGGAGCTCTGAACTTTCTGAGCTAAGAACTGACCCCTAACTACTTTGCCTAATTCTTGCTCGATCTCAATTTTTGATTTTCCGAAATATTCTTCTACTTTCTCAGTGGATCCTAATTGACTTTTAAAATAATACATTCTTTTTGTTATTTCAGATTCTATATCCTCATCATTTACAACTACACTATCCATCTTTGCCTGGTTAACAAGTAACTTCTGAAATAAGATGTCTTCGATTATTTCGCACTTTACTTCTTCTGAATTTGTATAATTTTGTGATAAATATTGCAGATATTGAGACTCAATTTCTGATGTAAGTACTATCTCATCTCCAATTATCGCTTCAATCTTATCAATTGACTGAGCATCGCTACTTATTGTGAGTAAACCCAAAATGATTGTTTGGAAAAATTTATTCATTAGTAAATCTTTATTTTTTTTCTAATTAAAGCATTCTGATACAATTCATTCTCTAATTGCTTTAGATATTCTATTTTCTTTTTATTAAGAAGAACATTCCTAATCTGTTCTCTCTCAATTTCTAGAGGAC
>PCBP01000072.1 GCA_002730985.1 Flavobacteriales bacterium
CTAGATAGTAAACCATCAGCCATTTGAGAACGACAAGAATTACCAGTACACAAAATCAGAACTTTTTTCATTTTATAAGTTAAAAAGCCCGAACAGCTCTTATATTATCAGCAATAAACTTATGATTTTGATAATTAAGACCACTTCCATTAAATAACTTTTTCCAAGCTCTACCAGAATAATATTCAGTTGAAGACCAATAAGGGCCATTTGCAAAATTGGCTAAATTCACTCCTGAACCTATACCAATAGTTGACCACATCTCATCTAACTCCTCTTTTGAAGGAAGATACCAATCACTATAACCTCCAAGAGTTAAATTAGCACAAAGATCAGCTGCTATTCCTGAAGTCGAACATCCTAATTCTATATCAACTGTATTTTGAACTCCAGTACCAATAAGTACTCCATCTGCACCAGAAATATCAGTGCCAATACAACCCCATTCAGCACTAGATGATTGATCTGAGGGTGCAGCAACTAAACCTCCTCCATTCCCATCTAAATAAAAAATAATTCCGCCTTGATATGTATCGCCTATTCCTATACAAGAACCATCATCAGTGTTAGCTATAGGATCAAAGTTTGTAGCAGTAGAATCTGTACATCCTGAAATAAGAACTGTTATTGTTACACTATCAATACATGAAATCCCATTTTCGATTTTTATCAACCAGAATGTAGTTGTTTGATTTGGAGAAACCGTAATGGATGAAGTAGTATCACCTGTAGACCAAAGAAATTTAGGTAAAGATCTAACACATCTCACAGAAACAGCACTTGCCTTATTCTGAACCGTACCAGAAAGTTGAGCTAACTGACTGTGTAAATTAATTGAATATCCATATACAGAATCATTTGGCCATCCATTGTTTACTGGATCGGAAGACCAGTACATTCCTTGTCGATTTGGCACATTTACTATACAATCTCCACTACAATTTGAGTTAGAATACCCAATTCCAATATTATAAAAATTACCATTATCTGCTCTATAGCCTCCTGGAAGACCTGTAAAGCCACTTGAATTTGTTGCTCCAACATTTGGATATGGCCAATTACTATATCCTGATTCTTTTAAAGCACCCCCTGCAGTTGTTGGATCTTGTGAAAAGTTTATCAAAGTATCAATATCCGATTTTGTAGGGATTCGCCAATTAATTGGACACAAATTTCTAGAACCAGAAACGGTATACCAATTATATAATTTTCCATACGCAGCATTATTACCAATACTATTACCCCAGTAACACCAAGCTTCAGTAGTTAAACTTTGCCAAATAGTTCCATCAGTTACGTTAGGAATCAAATCTCCATTTGAGAACCTTGTTGTTTTTAAATTCTCTATAGTCCATTCTTGGTTATTTATAGCAACTGAAGGATAAAAGTTACTATCAATATCATAAACACCAATGCCTGATGTAAATAAATTAATATCAAATAAATTAATAGAATCATTAATGTTAATAACTGTATCATTTTGTAATAATGAATCTACACAAGAAAAACACTCTCCATTATCTACTGTAGCTAAAGAGTCATAATTTAGTGCTGTTGAATCTGTACATCCTACTAGAGTCGATGTTACTTCTAACCAATTATTTATCACTAAAGTTAAATCATCAAGATTAACAAACCCATCTTCACTACCAACAACATCTCCATTATTACCAACTGCAGTAACTTGTAACCAATTATTAATTACCAGTGTTAAATCTGATAAATTAACAATGCCATCACAATTAGCATCTCCTAATTGAGAACACGGATTACTACTGAATGCTGAAAATATAATTAGACAAAGGAAAAGCGCACTAATTAGTAAGAAATTCCTAAGCATTTACTGGGAATTTATAGCTTCATAATATAAGCCATGACATAATAGGATGATTTCTTAGCAGAAATAGTTTCAGAATTAGAAGTCCATTTACCAAACTTATTTGGATCTGGATATTTGCAATCACCAGCTCCATAGCCTACAATAAATTTTCCCGATAAATCAGGGGTTCCTTGTGTTCCATCACACAAAGAAAATCCTTCAGGAATTGTATTAATATCTCCTGCCCAGAAAATAATTGCTCCAACAGGAAGTCCAGTCCCATTTTCCCCTCCTACACTTCTTGTAGCAGAATTTCCAGCTTGCAAAGCATAAGGCACACTCATAAATGCTGTTGTTCCCATGTCTACATATCCACTACCATAATCTACTTCTACTCTTAGGAAATGATTAGAGGATCCCCAATCAACTAAATCAAATGTTGATGAAGAACCAACAGAAGTTGATCGACCTTGACCTATAATAGCTGTAAATAAACCATAAGAATTAGTAATATCTTGATGAGTTTCTTGCCAACTTATATTTCCACTAGATATATCTGATATTATAGAGAGTCTTATATCTAGAGGATGATTCGTCAATTCATCACCAGTAGCATCTCTTGCTACAGCTTGATAATTAATACCCTGAGGTACACTTTGAGCAAAAGTGATTGCAAAAAATAGTATTCCTAATAATGTTAGTGACGTTTTTCGCATAATTTAGTTCTTATTTATTAAAATATATGTATCGTAATGAAGCATGCTAAACTAATAAAAAATATCAAAAAAAACCTGCTCCAGAGGGCAAACATAATAACTACTAATTTTTAGAGTTATTTACACAACATAATTCTATTTTTGCAATCAATGAACAAAGGGCTTTTAATTATATTATGCTTATTAATCTCTATTTTAGGGCATAGCCAAAGTATTAATGGATATATTACTGATGAGCACAACAAAAGTCTACCAGCTGTAAATATCTCAATATTAAACCAAAGTAGTGGCGTCTCTTCTAATTTGAATGGAGAATACAATCTAGAAATCCCTCCAAATAGATCTGTAGTAATTATTTATAGCTTTATTGGATTTCAAACAGAAAAGATAAGAGTTCCGATGCTTAAAAAAGGACAAAAATATACTCTAAATATTGAATTGAAAAAATCTTCTAAGCTACTTGAGGATGTAATAATAACTGACCAAAAAAGCAGGAAAGAGAGTTTTAGTAGAATAAAGCCTAAGCACGTAAGTGTCTTACCAGGAAATAGTGGAGGTATTGAGGCTATACTTAAAACCCTACCTGGGGTTAGCTCAGCAAATGAACTTAGCTCACAATATTCAGTTAGAGGAGGTAATTTTGATGAAAACTTAGTTTATGTTAATGGCATTGAGATTTATCGTCCATTTCTAGTGCGATCAGGACAACAGGAAGGATTAAGTTTTATAAATACAGATATGGTAGGCAGTATATTATTCTCAGCTGGAGGTTTTGATGCAAAATATGGAGATAAAATGTCATCTGTACTAGATATTACTTACAAAAGACCAAGAGAAAATGCTGCAAGTTTACAATTAAGTCTACTAGGTGGTTCTACACATTTTGAAGGCATAACTAAAAATGGCCGACTTTCCTATCTAATAGGTTTAAGACATAAAACAAGTCAATATTTACTTAACTCATTAGATACCGAAGCAGACTACATACCTAAATTTTCTGACATTCAGGCATTTATAAATTATGAATTAAATACTAATTGGCAAATTAATTTTCTTGGAAATATCAGTTCGAACGAATATAAGATGATTCCAAAAAATAGAGATACAGAATTTGGAACCATAAATGAAGCCTTAAAACTTACTATATATTTTGAAGGACAAGAAGTAGATAGATACGAGACTTATTTTGGAGCCCTTAGTACTAGTTATCAACCAAGCACTGAATTACAATTGCAATTTACAGCCTCCGCATTTAGAACATTTGAAGAAGAAAATTTTGATATCCTAGGGGAATATTGGCTTTATCAGTTAGACAATAATCTAGGTTCAGATGATTTTGGGGATATAGCCTTTGACCGGGGTGTAGGGAAATACATCAAGCACGCCAGAAATAACTTAAATGCAACGGTAACTAATTTTACACACAAAGGCGATTATAACAATAATGCATTAAAATTTGATTGGGGGATAAGAGTGCAAAAAGAAGAAATTGAGGATGAAATATCAGAATGGAATTTGATTGATTCTGCATTTTTTAATTTTCCTCATCCCGATGACAACATTGGTGGCAATGGTGATCCAAATCAACAAATTGTTATGAATGAACTTTTAAAAACCCAAATCAATCTATCTTCCTATAGGAATTCAGGATATATGCAAGTCTCTAAAGATATAGGAAACCTTACAATTAATGGAGGTACTAGAGGAAGCTATTGGTCTTATAACGAAGAAGTACTAATGAGTCCAAGAATATCCTTAGCGTATGCCCCAATTTGGGAAAATGATATTGTTTTACGTGCTGCAAGTGGTATCTACTATCAATCCCCATTCTACAAAGAATTGAGAACACCTTCAGGAACGCTAAATCAGAGTGTAAAAGCCCAAAAATCTACTCACTATGTATTAGGTGCCGATTATCTATTTTACAGCTGGGGAAGGCCATTTAAATGGGTCACCGAATTATATTATAAGGATTTAGAGAATCTCATACCTTATAAAGTAGATAATGTCCGTATCCAGTACTTATCCGATGATCTGTCAAATGGCTATGCTAGTGGTATTGACATGAAAATAAATGGAGAGTTTGTAAGTGGTGTAGAAAGCTGGGCAAGTTTATCAGTTATGAAAACAGAAGAAGATATTATAGGTGATTTCATCACCAATGATGATGGCAGTACGACTGAAGCTGGATATATACCAAGACCTACTGATCAAAGAGTCAATTTTTCTATGTTCTTTCAAGATTACATTCCAGGTAATCCAAATTATAAAATGCACTTAAATCTGTTGTACGGAACCGGACTTTCATTTGGACCACCAAAAGGAGAAAAATATGAGGACATTCTAAGAATACCTGATTACAGAAGAGTAGATATTGGCTTCTCTGCTGTAATAAAGGCAGAAAATAAAAGAAGTAAACTAAAGTGGCTAAATGCTTTTAATAGTATTTGGCTTAGTGCAGAAGTATTCAATCTATTAGATATTAATAATACGGTCTCTTATCTATGGGTGGCTGATATCTCTGGAAGACAATATGCCGTTCCAAATTACCTGACCTCTAGACAGATTAACACCAAGCTAATACTTACTTTTTGATAGTTGAATTTAAATTCTATAACCTAAATTCTTGCCTATTTATTCAATTTCCCCGCTAACGAATTATTATAAATTTCTTTATATTCATCAATCTTTCCAAAATCTTTGTTGTCAATAGCGATTCTACCTTTAGTAACATGACCTAATAATATAAATGGAGTCTTGCAGTCATTTAATACATCTAAGAATGCATCTTCACCAGTCTCAGTTACCGATACCACCACCCTAGATGGGGCTTCTCCAAATAAGAAAGCATCTTCTCTTACTTCTGAAGAACTTACAATCTCAAAACCTAAATCATTTGTAAATGAGCTTTCTAATAATGATATAAACAACCCTCCATCAGCAACATCATGTGCTGATTCAATAACTCCTGCTCTAATTAACTTTGTAATTGTTTGTTGCGCATCATATTCAGCATCTAAATCAAACTTAGGAACTGAAGACTCTTTCACGCCGTGGTAAGAGGCTAAATATTCTGAGCTAGAGATATCATTTTGGCTCTTCCCAATCATATAAATTAAATCTGACTTTCCTTTAAATGCTAATGAGGTTATGTGTTTTTTATTTTCAATAATACCTAACATACCAATAGTAGGAGTTGGAAAGACAGGAACCTCTACACCATCAGCTGCCGATTGATTATAGAATGAAACATTACCACCAGTAACTGGGGTGCTAAACTTTTTACAAGCTTTACTCATCCCTTTAACAGCCCCAACAAACTGCCAATACACTTCTGGGTTATAAGGGTTTCCAAAATTTAAACAATTAGTAATAGCCAATGGAATCCCTCCTGAACAAACAATATTACGTGCAGACTCTGCTACTGCCATTGCACAACCCTCCTCTGGATCAGCATTAACCATCCTTGCATTACAATCAACAGTCATTGCAAGAGCCTTATTGGTTTCTTTTAAGTTAACGATTCCAGCATCTGTAGGATAATTAGTACTCATGTTGATTGTTCCAACCATAGAATCATACTGCTCATACACCCATCTCTTTGATGCAATATTTTCATGACCAGTTATAAACTTAGCTACCGCGACCAAATCTATAGGCTGTTCAATGCTATCAATATTAAAATTTTTCCATTCTTGATGATAAGCAGGCTCACTCCATTCTCTGTTATAAACCGGCGCTCCTCCTCCTAATACTAAATCATGACAGGGTACATCACCAACTAACTCACCATGCATAAAGTACCTTACTCTGTCCCCTTTAGTGACCACTCCTATTTCTTCACAAGATAGATCCCATTTATCAAAAATAGCATTTACAATATCTTCTTTACCTTTATGCACAACAACTAGCATTCTTTCTTGTGATTCTGACAATAAAATTTCCCAATCCTTCATGCCTGCTTGTCTAGTTGGGACTTTATCAAGCCATAAATCCATGCCATGTTCCCCTGCGGCCGACATTTCATTAGATGAGCAGGTAATACCTGCAGCTCCCATATCTTGCATTCCAACTACTGCATCAGTCATTCCTAGCTCTAGAGTAGCTTCTAACAATAATTTTTCTTGGAAAGGATCTCCAACTTGTACTGCTGGGAGGTCATTTACTGAATCTTCAGATATATCTTTTGATGCAAATGAGGCGCCATGGATTCCATCTTTACCAGTTCTTGACCCTACTATAAAAACAGGATTTCCTACTCCTGATGAAGTCGCTGAAATCATATTTCCTTTTTTCATAATGCCTGCTGAGAAAGCATTTACTAAAGGATTCGTATTATAACAATCATCAAAAAAAACCTCGCCACCAACAATGGGAATTCCAAATGCATTACCATAATCACCAATGCCTTTAGTTACACCCTTAACTAACCATTTTGTTTTCTCCAGATTAATATTACCAAATCTCAATGAATTAAGTTGTGCTACAGGCCTGGCTCCCATTGTGAAAATATCTCTATTAATACCTCCAACACCTGTAGCTGCCCCTTGATAAGGTTCTAATGCTGAAGGGTGATTGTGAGATTCTATCTTAAAACAACAAGCTAAACCATCTCCAATATCAACAAGACCTGCATTCTCTTGTCCTGCTTCAACTAACATGTGAGGACCTTCCTTAGGCAAAGTCTTTAACCAAACAATAGAATTTTTATACGAACAATGCTCTGACCACATTACACCAAAAACACTTAACTCAGTAAAGTTAGGTGTTCTTCCTAAAATATCTTTTATCTTATTGAATTCTTCTGGCCTCAAACCCATCTCTTGGGCTTGTTCAAGAGTGGCTAAAGTGAGTGTTGCTTGTGATGACATATTATTCATTTATTTTAGATGTAAAAATAGTCTTTTAAAAAGCAAAACAATTGTCAAAAAAAGAATAAGTTTATTCTTTTTTAACATTTTTTCAAGATATTATATTATATAATTCTAGGATTGTAATTCTTAGGTATTTTTCCTTTAATATCTTTAAACTGATTTTGAATAAAACTCATGTCCTTATCAATATCACCAGTAGTAGTAAGTGAATTAATGATCCCTATCTTTCTATTATCAAAATCCATAGCTAAAAGTAAGATAGGAACCTTTGCTTTATGAGCAATATAATAAAAACCTGTTTTCCATTTTTTCACCCTTGATCTTGTTCCCTCTGGAGCAATCCCTAATATAAATCTATCAGAACTATTAAACCTTTTTACAATCTGATCAACTAAATCATTCTTTGAATCACGATAAACAGGTATGCCCCCATTCCATCTAAATAAAGTTCCAATAACTGGAACAAAATACGAACTCTTAATAAGATATTTAGCTTGAATTCCACTAATATAGCCATAACAACTGCCTATGAAAAAATCCCAATTAGAGGTATGTGGTGCAGCTATAACTATGCATTTTTTAGGGTAATCAAAAGTGCCTATTGATTCCCAACCAATCAGCCAAAAGATAATTCTTGAGAAAATTTTCCTCATCATTTAATTTTTTAACAAAGAAACAATTTTAATAAGCATCAGTGTATATATAAGTAAAAATTATAAATTTGCCACACTAAACAACTTAGAACATGAAAGCAAAAACTATTGCCCTTATCTTAATTCCTTTAAATCTTATTCTATTCTATTTTGTATACAACAGTATCAATAGTCAAGTTAAATTCAATGAAGAGGCAGGAATCAGGATTACTGAAAATGTTCAAAAACTTAAAGATCTAAGGCAGTTACAAGTAAAATACAAGCAAAATAAAGGAGCGTTTGCTGACAATTTTGACAACTTAATTTATTTCTTAGAGAATGATTCAATGCCTATCATAAAAGCAACTGGAGAGACTCCAGACTCTCTCATTAATGGTGTGCAAATGTCAGACGAATTAGCACTAGAACTAGGACTAATCGCTAGAGACACTGCTTATGTATCAGCAAAAGAGACCGTATTTGACGCCACTTATATGAATAATAGAAAAAATGATTTCCCCCTAAATATAGATAAGCTCAAGACTATACCTTATTCTAATACTACATACAACATAGATGCCGGACAAGTTGAAAAAGGGAATGTGATTGTTCAAGTATTTGAAATCTCTACTGATTATAGAACTGTATTTACAGGATTAGATGCTGAAAATAAAAGTTATGACTTAGATGCGCTTCTAAAAGTAGGATCTATGACAGAAGCATCTTTAAATGGAAACTGGAAAAGCGAATAATATACAAGCTAGCACATTTAATATTGCACATTATGAGCAATATCACCTTGCAGTTGAAATTGGATTGAGACACCTTTCATACTGCATAATTAACAATAATACATATAATGTAGAATATATCAATAAATTTATTATTGAGAATGATTGTTTTGATCTAATAAATGAAGATGAAATTATAAAACTAGACTTTGCATCTTCTTCAGTTGTATTCACTGATTTCCCTAGCACTCTAATCCCAGATGAATTATTTGACAAAGAAAATTCAAAAAAAATTCTTGAACTAACAAGTAATGTTTATGATCTCATAAGATCAGATCTATTATCGGACATCAATACACATCTTATATATACAATACCAGATCTTATAAATGATATTGCATTTACATTTTTCCCAAATGCAAAACAGAAAGCACAACAGTCACTTCTTATTGAGCAATTTATTAAACTTGATGAAAATAAAAATAATGCCTACATTTATATAGGTGAAAATAGCCTGAATATTACTGCATTTAAAAATGGGAAATTACTACTCAACAATTCATTTGATTTTGAAACCAAAGAAGATATACTATACTACACTCTATTTGCTTTTGAACAGTTAAAACTAAATACCGAGACTGTAAGTACAAAACTATATGGAGAGATAATCAAAGGCGATGAAAAACATCAGCTATTATATGAGTATATTCGAAATATTAAATTTGGTTCAAGGCCACATCATTTAAATTTCTCGTCAGAATTTAATAAAATCCCAGAACATCAATTTTATGCACTATTTAGTCAATACATATGAGAATTGTAGCAGGGACACATAAAGGTAGAAAAATAAAACCACCAAATAATTTAAATGTAAGACCAACTACAGATAGAGCAAAAGAAGCTCTCTTAAACATTATTAATAACAGATACTTATTTGAGAAAAAAACTATGCTCGATCTATTCTCTGGAACAGGAAACATCTCTCTTGAATTTGCATCAAGAGGTGTAGAGAATGTAGTGGCAGTAGATCATAATAGTAAATGTATTGAATTTATCACTACTACAGCAAAAGAATTTGGATTTGATATCTCCACTGTGATATCTGATGGATTCAAGTATGCTCAGAATTGCAAAAAACAATTTGATTTTATTTTTATAGACCCTCCTTATAATTATAATTATTACCAAGAAATAAAAGAGATGATTATTAAGAAAGATCTCGTCAAGAAAAATGGGCTGCTAATTATAGAACACAACAAAGATACTGTATTTGGTGATGATGTTGAAGTTAGGAAATATGGAGCAGTCCATTTTAGTATTTTTACATTTTAAATCATTATTTTTGAAACATGACAAGAATTGCAGTCTTTCCTGGATCGTTTTCCCCTTTCACAATAGGACATCAATCGATAATTGACAGGGCTCTGTCTCTTTTTGACAAGATCATCATTGGTATTGGCATCAATTCAGAGAAAAACCAATACTTTTCGATAGAAGAACGCATGCAATGGATAAAAGATGTTTATACTAACAATCCTAAAGTTATAGTGAAGTTTTATGAAGGACTAACAGTAGATTTCTGCAAAAAAGAGAATGCAGAATTCATCATTAGGGGGATTAGAGATTCTCGAGATTTTAAATTTGAAAAGAATATTGCACAAACAAATCATGATCTCGACAGCAACATAGAGACTATATTCCTTATCACTCCTCCAGAGATCTCTCACATCTCATCAACTATAATCCGTGATATTATAAAAAATGGCGGAGATGTAAGCAAATTTATACCAAAACAAATTAATCTCTAAAAACAAAAGAAACATGAAACTCAAAGAAGGCCTAACTATCTTACTAATAATATTATTAGGAGTCTATTTTTCGATCAATAAGAAGACAATAAAAGAAACTAAAGTAACAATAGCCGGTAAAATTACCAACCCAAGAGGAGAGTCAGTAAGTTTTATCAACCAAGACACCTCTTACTCTACAACTACAAATAAAAACGGGGCTTTTACTATATCTTTTGATTTGGATTCAGCCACCTACCTAAGATTCGAACATGGGCCTGAGGGAACTGCTATGTATGTAAATCCTGGAGACAAGATAGATCTTACAATTGACACTGAATCATTTGATGAAACTATTAAATATAGAGGAAGTCCATCTTCTTCTTTCTTAGCTAAAAAATATCTTATAGAAGAAGGAAGTGATTACTTAGGAGAAGTATACTACATGAGTAGCACACAGGAATATAAAACTTATTTGGAGAGCATCAAGAACTCTATTATTGATGAGTTCGGAGACGTCAATGACAGTAAATTTATCAATAGTGAAGTTGCTAATATTGATAGAGACATTGAGTATTTTATTGGAAGGCAAGAAAAGTTATCTCAGTACTCAAATGATGTAAGAAGTTACATGTGGGAAACAAGTGAAATATCCAGAGCATTTAATTTCTACGCGGCTCTTGACTCACTAAATACCACAGATTTTAAATCCATGACAGAACAATATACTCAAGCCTATCAATCATCATTAAATAGAGTTACCAATGAAGAATTCTTAGCAACAGCTAAAGAAGGGATTACAAAGACAACTAATCGTTGGATAGAAATGAAAACTGCCGTTGATAACATACCAAAAGAAGGTCAGCCGGCAATTAACTTTAATTACCCTGACATAGATGACAATAACGTATCTCTCTCCAGTCTTAAAGGAAAGCTAGTATACGTTGATGTCTGGGCTACTTGGTGTGGACCTTGCAGGGCTGAGATCCCTTCTTTGCAAAAGTTAGAAGTAGATTATCATGAAAAAGATGTCACCTTTTTGAGCGTCTCAGTTGATCAAGATAAAGAAGCTTGGAGAAAAATGGTAGCAGATGAAGAGTTAGGAGGAATACAATTATGGGCTGATGGATGGAGTAAAATCACTAAAGATTATGCTATCTTCGGGATCCCAAGATTTATGCTCTTTGACACTAAAGGAAATATAATCTCAACTAATGCTCCAAGACCTTCTTCTGATTCTATTAGAGAATTATTAGATGCTAATCTGTAGACAAAAACTCAAGTAACTTCTTAACTGCCTTCCCTCTGTGACTAATGAGGCCTTTTTCTTGCTTTGTCATTTCAGCAAAAGTTTTATCAAAGGTATGTGGGATAAAAATTGGATCGTAACCAAAACCTTCTGCACCACATCTTATATTCGTAATATCCCCCTTGCATTCCCCTTGAAATAAATTCTCTACTCCATCGATAATAAGTGCAATTACAGTCTTAAAATTTGCAGTTCTATTCTGTGTCCCATGTAATTTATCAAGAACTTTTTGCATATTATCTTCGGCATTACAATACTCACCTGCATATCTAGCAGAGTACACCCCAGGCTCTCCACCTAAAGCATCAATTTCTAAACCAGTATCATCAGCAAAACAATTAAACCCATAATTCTCAAAAACATATCTTGCTTTTTGTAACGCATTTCCCTCTAGAGTAGGATGTGTTTCAGGTAATTCTTCTTTACAATTAATATCTTTCAGGCCTAAGATCTCAATTCCAGAAGGGAGCAAAGCTCTAATCTCTGATAACTTATTTAAATTATTAGTTGCAAAAACGATCTGCATTTACTTGTGATGATAAGGTTCGTTATTAAGTATTGTATATCCTCGATAAATTTGTTCTACAAGAAACAAACGCACCATCTGATGAGAGAAAGTCATATTTGATAGAGATAATTTTTCATCTCCTCGAATATATATCTCCTCAGAGAAACCATAGGCACCTCCAACAACAAAAACTAATCGTTTCTTACCACTTAGCATCCATCCTTGCAACTTTTGCGAAAATTTAAGAGACGTAAAATCCTTTCCTTGCTCATCTAGAAGCACCAAATAATCAGAAGAATGTAATGTATTTAATATTGATTCCCCCTCTTTCTTTATCAACTCAACATTTGAAATATTCTTAGCTTTCTTAATATTTGGGATCTCCAATATCTCAAACCCAATATAATGTTGTAATCTTTTTTGATATTCAGATATCCCATCAATCAGATACTGTTTGCTTGTCTTGCCAACAACAAGTAATACGATCTTCATTTTTTGTATTTTTGGCAATATTAAGAATTTATAACTTCATGATAAAAAAAGAACTTCATAACTTTATTAAAAATGCCATAATTGAAGATCTTGGTGACGGGGATCATTCTTCAAGAGGAAGTGTCCCAGAAAATACCAAAAACAAAGCACAATTATTAATAAAAGAGAGCGGAGTTATTGCTGGAATAGAACTAGCAATAATGATCTTTAAAGAAATTGATAATACTCTAAAAGTTACTCAAACCCTAAATGATGGAGATAAGGTGAAATTTGGTGATATTGCTTTTATAGTTGAAGGAAATTGTATATCAATCTTAACAGCAGAACGTTTAGTGCTTAATTGCATGCAACATATGAGTGCAATTGCTACTAAAACTAACTACTTAAATTCTTTAATTACTGATACAAAATGTAAATTATTAGACACACGAAAAACTACACCCCTTAATAGGATTATCGAAAAATGGGCAGTTAGAATTGGAGGAGGAATTAATCATAGATCTGGACTCTATGATATGATCATGATTAAAGACAATCATATTGATTTTGGAGGAGGGATTGCTCGGGCAATTAGTAAAACAAAGAAGTACCTATCTAAAAAAGAAAAAGATCTAGATATTATTGTTGAAGCAAGAAATATTGATGAAGTAAACCAAATTCTAAAAGAAACAGGAGTGAAACGAATCCTACTTGATAACTTTGACTATAAAACAACTAAAAAAGCAGTTGCAATAATTGGCAGTAAATGTGAAATTGAATCAAGTGGAGGAATCAATGAAGAAACTATTGTAAAATATGCGAAATGTGGAGTAGATTTTATTTCTGTTGGAGCACTTACTCATTCTGTTCCTAATTTTGATCTAAGTTTAAAAGCTATTTAATGTTTGATGCCCTTATAAATTCTACCAAAAGAATAAAACCAGTCGGTTTTGCTGGACTTAGCCTCTATGATGTTACTATCTTTTTCTGGAAAGGTTTAATGGAGGGGGGTATTACTACAAGGGCATCGTCACTAGCTTTTAACTTCTTCCTAGCATTCTTCCCATCAATAATTGTGTTTTTCACTCTTATACCCTACATACCTATTAATGGCATTCAAGAAACTTTGATGGAGTTGCTAACTGTGGTCTTACCACCATCAACAAATGAAATTACTTTTAACACACTTGATGATATAATTAACAATCCAAGAAGCGGGCTTCTTTCTATTGGTTTTATATTAGCACTCTACTTCTCTACAAATGGCGTCAACTCACTTATTGAAGCTTTTAACACCTCTTACCACATTAGAGAAACACGTCCAATCATTCAGCAGAGAATTTTATCTCTTGGGCTAACTTTAGTGCTTTCCTCTATTCTGATCATTGCTATGGCACTAATCATATTTGGAAAATCTGCAGTAAACTACCTAACAGAATATCAACTTATAACACAATATGCTGGAAAATTAATTCTATACGGAAAGTGGTCTGTAATACTACTCATTCTGTTAATTGGGATTTCTATTCTGTTTCATTTAGGGCCATCAATCAAAAGCAAATGGAAACTCTTTACACCAGGCTCCATATCCGCTACTCTAGGAATCATAATTACATCAATTGGTTTTAATTATTATATAAATCATTTCTCACAATACAATAAGATTTACGGATCTATTGGTACTCTTATGATTATTTTAATATGGATGTACTTTAACTCTATAATTCTACTAACTGGGTTTGAACTTAATGCCAGCATCTCTAATGCAAAAGAAAAAGAAAAGGAAGAAGAATTAGAATAGGAATTGTAAATTAGCGAATCAAAATTAAATCTATGAAAAAAACTTTACTTATTGCTACACTTATAGCTAGTACCTTTACCTCTGCTCAAGACTCATTAATCACCTCCGTTAATGAGGATCCGTACGTAAAAAAAGGAAACTACAATCCTTTATCGCCACCAAACACCTACCAAAATGCTGACAATCCTAATTATTGGAAGAACAAAATGCCTCATGCAGCTTATTGGCAACAGGATGTATATTATAATATTAAAGCAAGAATTGATGAAGAAACAGATATTATAACTGCTACCGAACAATTAACCTATACAAATAATTCTCCAGATGAATTAAATGTTGTGTATTTTCATATTTATCAAAATGCATTTCAACCTGGCTCTTATCTTGATGAACTACAATCTCAGAATGGAAAGAATCCAAAATATGGAGAATATGAATCACAAAAACTAGGGACTACTATTGATGAAATTAGTATTAATGGAGAAAATGTAGCAACTGAGCTAGACAATACTATCCTAAAAGTGTACCTGCCAACTACTCTTAAAAAGAATATGAGTATAACATTTGACATTAAATTTAAGACATATTTTGACGATGGTGATGTTAGAAGAAGGATGGCGATTTTTAATTCTTGGGGACACAAACACTATAATGGGGTACATTGGTATCCAAGAATATGTGTCTATGATGCGAAATTCGGTTGGACAAAAGATCAACATCTAGGCAAAGAATTCTATGGTAATTTTGGGACATTTGATGTAGAACTAGATTTTTCCTCAGATTTTATTGTAGAAGCAACAGGCTTTTTATTAAACAGAGATGAAGTATTACCTAAAGAATTAAGAGAGAAATTAGATGTTAAAAATTTCAAAGACAAGCCATGGGGGTCAACACCTTCAGTTATAACTCCATATACAAAAGGAGAAAGAAAAGTATGGAAATTTCATGCGGAGAATGTACATGATTTTGCATTTACCGCAGATCCAACCTATAGGATTGGAGAAGCTTGGTGGCAAGATAAAGTATGCTATTCTTTAGTTCAAGAACCCCACGCTATTAAGTGGCAAAATGCTGCTGAATTTGGTGCTCAATGCCTAAAAGTATTTTCAGAAGATTTTGGAATGTATGTATATCATAAAGTCATTGTAGCTGATGCAAGAAGTGGAATGGAGTATCCAATGATTACATTAGACGGAGGCAGTGACCCTGGCTATAGGGATCTTCTTGCACATGAAATAGGTCATATGTGGTTTTTTGGGCAAGTAGGAAACAATGAAACATATCGTGCACTTTTAGATGAAGGATTTACCCAATTCTTAACAGCATGGGCAATGATAAAAATTGATGGCGAATATGTAATAGAAAACGATTTAAAAAATAAATGGCAACAAAAATTTAAGAAACCTACTAAAGCAATTGATGAAGAAATATATTATTCATATATCAATGATGCCACAAAATACAATGATCCAGTAATATCAACCCACTCAGATCACTTTCATGGCGCTATAGGCCATGGTGGAGGATATAGACATGTATATTACAAAACTGCAGCCATGCTTTACAACCTACAATATGTTTTAGGAGATGAACTTTTCCTAGATGCAATGAAACATTACTTTGCTACTTGGAAAATAGCACATCCATATAATGAAGATTTTAGGAATACAATTATTCGCTACACAAAAGTAGATTTAAACTGGTTTTTTGACCAATGGTTAGAGACAACTAAAAGAATTGATTACTCCGTCAAAGTCAAAGAAAATATAGTAACCTTTAATAGAAAATCAAGAATGCAAATGCCGATTGATTTCAGTATTATTGCTAAAAATGGGAAAAAATATGATTATCATATCCCTAATAACTGGTTCATAAAAAAGACAGATGCGACAATCTTACCTAGATGGAATGGATGGGACCTGATCCATCCTAAATATTCAACAATAATTGATGTGCCTTCAGGAATTGCTGAAGTAATTATTGACCCTACAAACCGACTAGCTGATGCTTATATGCCAAATAACAGCTCAGAGTACAATACTACTTTTAGTTTTGACCATAAATTGTGGCAATATTCAGACTGGAGAAATTATGAGATAAAATATCGACCAGATCTATGGTGGAATAATTATGATGGCATAAAAGTCGGCCTAAACCTAAACGGAGGTTATATGAATCATAATCATTTATTTGATGCAACAGCTTGGCTTAATACTGGGGCTTTACAGAAAGACAGCATCTTAAATCCTAATAATTACGATCATTACTCTTATCGATTGACCTATAATACTAATCTAGATAATATTACACTAAATAGTCGAATAGAGCTAAAATCACAATTCATAGCAGGATTATATACTAATAAGCTAAGTCTAAAAAAGTCAGATAGCAAAGGAAATAATAGCATGGAGGTTGAGCTATTATCGCTTTATAGAACTAATAATCAATATCTTATAAATAATGATTGGGAGTTAAGAAAAATGAATAATAGGATTAATATCACAATCGAACATAGATACAAGCATGTATATGGTAATGGAATACTAAACTTAGCACTCCAGTCATCAGCATTAGGGAGTGATTATGATTATAATTCTCTATCAGTTTCTATAAAAAATAATAACAAAATAGAGAAATTAAAGATAGCTACACGTATATTTTGCCAAATTGGAACAGGTAGTAATTGGGCAGAAGAAAGTAAACTAGCTTTAGCTGGTGCAAATAATGAAGAGATGATGGATTCCAAATTCACACGAGCTAATGGTCTTGTAGAGTCAGATGACATGCATTATAGTTATACTACAAATCATTTTCATTCTGGTGGCGGTCTAAATCTTAGAGGATATACTGGATATATAGCACCTGAATTTAATGACGATGGGACAATTAAATCTTTTGATTATAATGGGACAAGTGGAGCCGCTTTGAATACTGAGGTTGATTTCACAGCCTACCTGCCACCTTCAATAAGAAGGAATCATATTAACTCATACTTTTTTGCTGATGCTGGAATTATTACATCTGAAATTCTTACAAAAGAAAATTATAAAGAATCCTTTTCTGAACTAAGAGCTGATGCTGGTATAGGCTTTGCTTATAGATTTGATAATTTTGGACCATTAGAGACAATAAATCCATTAATAATTAGATTTGATATCCCATTATTCCTCAACAGACCCCCAGCAAGTGATAATAATTTTATGCAGATGAGATGGTTAATAGGTATCAATAAAGCTTTCTGATGAAAAAAATCCTAGTTACTGGAGGTGCAGGATATATTGGCTCTCACACAATCATTGAACTAGTGAAATCTGGATATTTTCCTATTATAATTGACAATCTATGTAATAGCTCCATAAATAACATACATGGGATTGAGAAAATAATCGGCAAGGAATTCAGATGGCACAATATTGATTGTACTGACAAACTAAAAATGCAAAAAATTTTCCTAGAGGAGTGTGATATTGAAGCAGTTATTCATTTTGCTGCTTACAAATCAGTAGAAGAATCTGTAAATAAACCTAAGAAATATCATGACAATAATGTTGGGTCCTTAAATGTAGTACTAGAGTGCATGAAAGATAAGAATATTCAAAACATTATTTTTTCTTCATCCTGTACTGTTTATGGAATGCCTGATATTTTGCCAGTAGAAGAAAGTGCCCCATTTAAAAAGGCTGAATCTCCCTATGGAGAAACAAAACAGATTTGTGAAAAAATTCTCTTATCCAATCCTTGTAATAGCATCTCTTTGAGATACTTTAATCCAATAGGATCATATAGTTCAGCATTAATTGGAGATTGCTCAGCAGACAAAGCCTCAAATCTAGTTCCAATTATTACAGAAACTGTAATAGGAAGGAGAAAGGAAATCACTGTTTTCGGAGATGATTATAATACTTCAGACGGAACCTGTATACGAGACTATATTCATGTAGTTGACCTTGCAAAATCACATGTCTCAGCATTAGAATTTATTTTAAACCAATCAGGAAAACATGTCTTTAATATAGGCACAGGTAATGGAGTAAGTGTTCTAGAGGCAATAAAAACTTTTGAAAAAGCAAATAATCTAAAGGTGAATTACTCTATAGGGAAAAGAAGAAGTGGAGATATTGAAAAAATATACGCAGATACCAAGCTAGCAAAACAAAAACTAGATTGGGAACCTAAAAAGACTTTAAAAGATGCTATGATCTCTGCTTGGAATTGGGAGAAAATGAAAGAGTAAACTATTCTTTAATTAATTTTTTCTTGAATACTAACACTCTTAATCAGGATTATCAATCAGAGAATTATACAAATCAATAATTCCCTTTGTCTTTTCCTTAATTACCTCTCTACTTCTCAGGCTAAGAACTATTTCTTTATTAATCCGCTTCTGTTCTTCATTCAATTCAACACCTGCTAATTCATAATCTTGCTTTAGATCAAAAACAATCATTCCTTTATCTTTTAAATAACTATATGTTAAAGATTTGCTATTAAGGAATACTCTCATTCCTTGAAATAAAGCCATAAACACATTACCTAAAGCTTGCTGCCTGACATGATACATAATTACTGTATTACATGATGAAGTTAATTCTCTATAATCGTTTAACGGAAGAAACTCCTCAATTGCTGTAAAAGATTTTCTAAATATTCTCATTCCTTCAGATATAACCAATTCTTTGTATTTTTTATAATCATAAGCTCCATAACTCAAAGGGACTATAACTTTCTTATTAGTATCTTTAATAATATTAAACACATCTAGATGATTATTTGAGTAAGTTGCTGAATTGCCTATTAATATTAAATCCCCTAAAGGAATATTAGAGAAGCTATTAAATTTATTTACCCCATAGTTATAATCAATATATTCAGCATCTAAACTAAATTCTTTCTTTATAATATTAAACTCATAGGGGAATACAGTAATAACATAATTAACTAATTGCAATAGTTTTAACTCTTTTGCTAAAGGCTTTACTCTATATCTCACTAAATGATAGAAGACATATAAATAAGAAAATTTAACGAGTTTAAACAAGCTTCTTCTTCTTCTAACATTATTAGTCAATGGTTCGAAAAAATTCTGATCTGAAAAATGATCATATGCATCAGAACCCCAGACAGACCAAATTACTTTTATGTGAGGGGGTTTATTCTTCAGAATATACAGCTTGATAGGAGAAAGAAAATGTATTATTAATAATTGACAATCCTTATAAATTACATCTAGATCTAATTTATAACTTGAATTTGGCAATATTAAAGTTTGTTCTTCTCTAGAAACATATTTTAATTCTTGGTTATTAGAAAAAACAATATATCTATTTAATCCAACTGATACATTTTCAAAATTTTCAATTGTAATATCTACAAACTTTTGATCCTCGAATAAGTGAACAATCATATATAAAGTTTCATAAAATTATTTTTTTTCTATATTAAACTCTAATATGCAATTCTTTTGTAAATCTACTTCAATCATACTTTGAATTGCTTTATCTAATGTATTTACCCAGCTAATATCATGTTTTTTATGCCTATAAACAGAATAGACCGTTTCTTTTACTGACACATTACTTCTTTGTATAAATGAATAGGTTTGCTCATCTATTTCCATATCACAAAACTTAAATATCTTTTTAACTTGATTGACTGTATCTTCAATTAAATCATCATAGTTGACTAAAATAAATCTATTAGGATACCTTCTTTTTAATTCAATGAATAAAAAATAAATCTCTCTCCATTTTTCAAACCCAAAATATTCTTCAGCTTTATTTTTATTTTTTTTCTCTGCAAATTGCCATTCTTCAGCCTCTATCCATCCTAAATCTTTTCTAAATTCTCTTGGAGAATTTAGAAAAGAACTAATTACTGCAAAAGGATTTCTAACAAGACCTATAACTTTCAAATCTTTATCTTGAAGCAATAAATTTTCTAAAATATTATGATATCTTACTTCTTTATAGATAATATGAGTAAGATTTCTATCCTTTTTAAATAAAGGATATTCTTCACTCTCAAGTTTATCTTTTTGTAAAAGAAAATCATCTGAACTTTTTGCAATATTTTCAAAAAATCCTACAATATCCTCTCTTGAACTCTTATCATTTAAATAATCTTTAAATGCATAAGAAAAGAGTGGCTGAAACCTAAAACAAACTTTCGGAGAACTATTTAATATTTGCCCCAACCAAGATGATCCAGACCTAGGTACAGAATGTATAGCTATTCTTTTCATATTAGTTGAAAGTGATTTAACATATTCTTGATATTATCTTTACTACTAAACATGAGAATATCCACAATAGATAAGTTAGGAACAAACTCATTATTGAATTGTTTATACGAAATTTCATAAGTCTTTAAAAAACTGAGATTAATGTCATTTTGAGAAAAAACTGATTTATCATATAACTCAATCCCACCAATTGAATTTATATAGCTAGTTGCGTTTAAGGTTTTTGATATTTCAATTAATCTATCTTGCGCCTTAAGAGCTTTATCATTTTTTATATCACTTGAGTACAAGAACTTAGTCTCTATATTTAAATACTTTGAAATCTTTACTAATGAAGATCCTAAAAATTTAGACAGCTCTTTTTGTCCATTATTTAAGATCTCCTCTAGGACTGGAAAAACATCAGTAAAAAAAGGTGCTTTAGAATAATTTTGTCTAATAGTTTTTAATAATTTCTTTGAATTATTTCCAACATCAATCTCATTTATCTTTTTATTTTGACTAGCGCCAACTAGCTCTAAAGTGAACAGTTGTGGCTTTTGATTTTGTAAAAAAGTGTTTCTATTTATATGCCCTCTCTTTATAAAATTAACATCATCATAAATCACAAATATATCAACAGCATTAATTAACTGCCAATACCCAATATAAGCAAAGAGATAAGGTTGCATAACAGTAAGGTTCATATACAAGTTCTTAATATTTCAATATTTTTTTCTTATCAAAATTATCAATAGTTACATCCTCAAAATTTCTGTCTTCAAATAAATGAACAATCATATTTTTCAAGTAGTTTATATATCACTTTTAAGCTCTAAGCTACTATCTTAACGGTACACCCGATAGTTTTCCATTATAAGGTTTTAACCACTTAGCAGGAACACCAACATAAACACCTGGTTTTTCAATATTACCATTTAATACTCCTCCAGAGCCAACTAAAATAACATCTTGAATGGTGCATCCTGCAGATAAAACAACTCCAGAACTAAAGAAACAATTATCACATATCTTAACTCCACCACCTAAAGATACATTATTGGCAAAATGATTATTTTTTCCAATAATACATCCATGCCCTACTAATGTACCATGAGCCATACAAGTTCCCTCTCCAATAATTGTATTTTCATTAGCAGAACCTCTAACAATAGTAACGTTAGAACCAATCTTACAATGCTTTTCTATAATTACACCGCCTAATTGGTGTAAATATACCCTCTCTTCATTATCCCATACCCACATTACACCTTCAGCTCCAATAACGGTATTTGCTTCAACAACAACATCAGACATAATTTTTGTTTCAGCATAGACAACAACATTAGGGTGTATTTTTACATTATCTTCAATTATACACTTTCCAATAACACATCCCTTTCCAATAATTACATCTTTTCCAATAACTGCATCTTTATGCAAATAATAACCATTAATAAATTCTAACTTATTTTCTTCTAAATAATCTTTTTTATACTGTTCAGATAATTTGTAAAATTCTAATTGTGGATTCTTACTTTTTATAAGTTGAACATTCTGTAATTTTGGGCTAAAACTTTCCTTGCAAAGCAATATGCAATTTTCTAAATGTTTAACATCATCTTCATTGTCTCCTACATAATATATAATTGCTCCATCACCAGAATTAGATAAAACAGATAAATATTGTTTCTTACTCATCTTTAACTATTTTTCTTAAATAATTTGGCCGGATTTCCATACCATATTTCATTGTCCTTTACGTGAGACCTTACTTGTGAACACGCCCCGATAATACAATTTTCTCCGATAGAGAAACCAGGCATTAAGCAAACATTAGCTCCTATTAAGGTGCTGTCACCTATTCTTCCAACAATCTTTTCATCTCCTTTATTTAAATCAGGAGTATCAGTTAAGACAAAACTATATTTAACTGTAACATTGGAGCCAATAATAGCATTAGCTGAAATAGTACACCTACTGCCCATAGTAGTGTTGTCTCCTACTTTTACATTATCGCTAATTTCACAATAAGCTGTGAATTTACAATTTTTACCAATTTTTGCATTTTTTCGTACTATACAGAAAGGACCAATCTGAGTGTTATCACCAATCTCAGCATCTTCTTCAATATATGCTAATGGATGAATTTCAACATTTTTACCAATTTTTGCTTTCCTTGATATCATAATTCTTTTAGTTTATTTATATGTTGTTAATTAAGGTTTTAATAATATTTTTTTGCTGATTTAATTCTAATTCTACGTACATTGGTAAACAAAGGATTCTTGAAGAGGTATCCCTAGAAATTTTACAAAACTGTGTGGAATCAATATAATCTAAAGTATCTAAAGAAGGATAAAAATATCTTCTTGGAAATATATCTTTTAGATTTAAGGCCTTTTCTATTTTCTTTAATTGTTCTTCACTTTCGAGTATAATGGGAAAATAACTATAATTCTGCGTTGAATTTTCACTCTGTTCTTGAAAACTTACAACTCCTTCTAATTCTTTTTTATAAAATTCATATACAATCTTCCGCTTACCATTTAACTCTTGCATATCATCAAGCATACAAAGACCCATTACTGCTTCAAACTCATTCATCTTAGCGTTTGTCCCTAATTCAGGTATTTCTTCTGTATTCTTAATACCAAAATTAATAAGGTATCTTGCTTTCTCAACCAAGCTATCATCATTTATTACTAACGCTCCTCCCTCAATGGTATGAAAGATTTTTGTTGCATGAAAACTTAAAGTTGATATATCTCCATAATTTAGAATACTTTCCCCTTTATATCTAACTCCAAAAGCATGAGCTGCATCATATACTATCTTTAGATTGTGTTTTTTAGCAATAGTTTCTATCTTTTCAACTTCACAAGCGTTTCCAAATACATGCACAGGCACTATCATACTTGTATTCGAAGTAACAAGCTTTTCTATATTTTTCGGATCCATATTTAATGTTTGAGAATCTATATCTGAAAATATTGGATTCAAACCATTTGTAACAAGTGAACTAGTAGTGGCAACAAAACTGAATGGAGTAGTTATAACATCACCCTTAATTCCTAAGGTTCTATATGCTATCTCCAAAGCAACAGTCCCATTAGATACTAACACAATATTTCTCACTCCTAAATATTCAGCTAATCGTTTTTCTAATAATTTAACCATTGGCCCATTATTAGTTACCCAGCTATTAGCATAAATCTGATCTATGTACTTTTTGTATTTTTCTTTATCAGGTAAATATGTTTTTGTTACATTTATCATATATCTAAGAATTCCTAATTTATTAATCAAAGATAAATACAGAGATGATTATTTATTAGTATCGCAAAATTAAGGTAATTTTTATTCATATTTGCATATGCCAACAAATTTAATAGCAAAATAGACTGAAAACAAACTAATTCTAATAGCGATCATTCCTACAATACTCGACAAAATTGACTTTCTAATAAATAACCTATTACTTTCAAAAGAAAATAATACTAACTTTCCTAAATAAATTATGAAATTTATAATATTAAGATGAAAAACGATTCCTTAAATCCTTTACTAATAAAGTAATGTCCTCAGAAAGATTTAACCATAAAACCAGAGGAATATAAATCATCATTGTAATAGATGACTTCCAAAATATGCCTAACAATACAACGGAAGTTTTTGGCAAGTATTGAAGCAAATAATAAATAATAAATAATACTATTATTGTTTTAATAGAATTCGATGAAAAGGGATGCATGTTCATGCTTGCTTTTATCAACACCAACCTAATTAAATTAAAAATTACAACTGATATTACTGTTGCCATAGCAGCACCATCAATTCCATATTTTGGAATTAGAATTAAATTTAATGCAATTGTTATACCTGCCAATAAAATATTAGTATATAAATCATATTTAAAATACTTTGAGTTTACAATAATCGCTCCATTTAATCCAGCAGCAATATCAAACACTTGAGATAATCCTATATAAAAAACAACCCATTTACCACCTTGAAATTTCAAAGGAAGTAATGAAAATATATCATCAATATTTATCCAAACGCATAGGAAAAACACCCCGCCAATTATCAATTGATTAATAGATGATTTGGTATATAAGATCTGTATTTCAATCTTATTTTGATTCTCCCAAGCTTTA
>PCBP01000073.1 GCA_002730985.1 Flavobacteriales bacterium
ATCCTCCAGATATAAAGGTATATTATATTACTGATGGCGGTTATAGCGGAACTAAAGATATTTATTTTTCTGGTGTAATGAATATAGATAGAAATATTTGGGGCCAGGGACAAAGTGCTGGTGTTGTTAATACAAAATTCCAAGAAGGTTCAGTATATATTCATCCAGATGCTAGGACTATGTACTTCTCTTCAAAAGGTCATAACTCTTTAGGAGGATATGATATCTTTGTCTCTTATGTTGATGATCTAGGTCACTGGGGTAAGCCTATAAACTTAGGATATCCTATTAACACCCCTTATGATGATTTATTTTATAGTGCTACTGCTAGTGGTAGATGTGCATATATAGCTTCAAATAGGGCAGGGGGTAAAGGTGGCCTAGATATCTATAAGGTAACATATTGTGGCGCTGATAAAATAATGACATCAGATTCTGAAAATCAGTTGATGTCTAGTATTGCCAGCCTAGTTCCTGAGAATTCAGTTGCGAAGCCCATTATATTTGAGGAGAGGTCATTAACCGTTTTCAAAGGAAGGATTCTTGATGGTGTGACTAAAGATCCTATTGCAGCTTCTATAGATATTACTATTAATAAAACCGGAGATATTTACACCTCATTATATTCTAATAGTGCAACGGGGAAGTTTTTACTTTCATTACCAGCTGGAGAGAATTATGGCATATCAGTAGCTTCTGAAGGTTATTTGTTTTATTCAGAGAATTTTGACTTACCAAAAGGAGATGGGTTTAATATGGTAACTAAAGATATTGAGTTAAGCAATATTAAAGTCGGTAATAATATTACTTTAAAGAATGTGTTTTTTAATACAGGCAAATGGGATGTAAAAGAGGACTCATATTCTGAGCTTGACAGACTTGTTGTATTGCTTTCTGATATACCTGGACTAAAGATTGAGATCTCAGGCCATACAGATAATATTGGTACAGAGTCTTTTAACGAGCTATTATCTCAAAGAAGAGCAGATGCAGTGGTTAGTTATCTACTAGGGAAAGGTGTTGATAAGAATAGGCTCGTAGCGAAAGGTTATGGACAATCAATTCCTGTAGAATCAAATGATACTGATGAAGGGAGAGCGGCAAACAGGAGAACTGAATTTGAAATAATTGAGAACTAGTTTAATATAATCTTTTGACTTCTTTCTTCTGATCTAAGAATATATATCCCTGTATTCAAATGAGATATATCAGTTAATCTGCTATTTGTAGTTAAGACTAGCTCTCCTTTAATGTCATAAACTGATATAGTAGTACTTGATTCAATTGTTTTGCTAAATAAGTTAAATATAAAATCATCCCTTTTAGAAGGATTTAATGTGGAAGTGAATATTGCTTCATTAAAACTTAGTGTTGTAGTACTAAAGAGGTCCCCTGAATTTCCCATAGGGTAAGCTCCTTCAATAAAAGCTCCGTAGAACGTAATATTACCTGTTCCTGCTATAGGTGCTATCCAATTAAAACTCCAGCTCCCTGAGTTGTTTCCACCTGTTGTATGGGTTACAGCACTACCATTATTAGTAAATTGTGTAGAAGTTGGGTTAGTTATTCCAAATGATCCAGCTTTTGAATTAGTTGTATTTTCCTCACAAGTTACTTCAAATCCGTTTATCCCAAATCCTCCTACAGGATTTATCATTATTGTTATGTTATATGTATTTCCAGGCTCATATCCAGTTGAAGGGATATTTGTTGTAATTGTTGCCCCTTGTCCTGTTTGCGCATCACTATGACAAGCCATACAATTTCCTATATCATTTGGTGATCCCGTTTTTCCACCTGGAGAACCTGTGCTATTAGAGTTAGAGGTTGTTGGATAAAATAAAATAGCAAGAGCTAGAGTAGTTGCTATAAGAGTTAAAGTCTTTTGCATGATGATTTCGAATAAGTTAATAATAACAAATATATGCTTTTTATTTTTTGTTGCTTTTTTATATGTATGTGGCTAGATAATACATATTGTGAATTAGTCTAGTTGTTATTGCTATTATTAGTAAAAGAGTTATATTTGCATAGAGTGAGACAGAAGACTAAAATATTAGATAGTGAAGCGATAAAGCAAAGAATCAACAGATTAGCTTGGCAAGTTTATGAGGATAATCTAAAAGAAGATGAAATTGTTATTGTTGGGGTTGCTGGAAGAGGAGAGATGCTAGCTTCTGATTTATCTAAGATTATCCGTCAGATTTCTTCAATAGCAACTAAGTTAGGGACTATACATCTAGATAAGGACAATCCTTACGAATGTGAGATTAAGATTAATTTAGATGTATCAGATTACACTGACAAAGTAATTATTGTAGTTGATGATGTTTTGAATTCAGGCAAAACCCTTATGTATGCCAGTAAACATTTTTTAACTAATTCACTGATTAAACTCTCTACATTAGTGTTGGTAGATAGGACTCATAATCGTTTTCCTATAAAGGCTGACTATGTTGGTTTGTCATTAGCAACAACTTTAAAAGAATATATTACAGTTGTCTTAGATGGTGATAGGCAGGGAGTTTATCTTTCGTAGTACATTTCTCTCTGATAGATTATTTGTGTCAATGGTATAATCTGCCATTGCGTAGAATTTTTCTCTTTTCTTCAGAGTTTCTTTAATAAAGTGTCTTAGGCTTTCATTTTTTTTATCATAGATTAATGGTCTTTCTACTGACACTCCTGATAATCTAGTAAAGATGTTATCCTCAGAGGCTTTTAGATAAATACTTACACCTGATTCTGAAATAAATTCCATATTCTTATTATAAAGAGGCATTCCGCCCCCACAAGCTACTATAGTGTTTTTTGAAATTTTTCTTAGAGTTCTACTTTCTAGCTCTCTAAAATAATCTTCTCCATTCTTTCGAAAGATCTCTGATATCTTATTATTAGTTGTTTTTTCAATCTCTCTATCAGTATCAATAAAGTTAATATCATGTTGCGCAGCTAGTTGCTCACCAATAGTAGTTTTTCCTACCCCCATAAACCCAATCAGATAGAGCATTTGTTAAGTTTTTATTTGCAAGATAACATTTTTTGACTGATCTAAATAGGATTACCCACTCAGAATATTATATTTAAATTATAAGGAAAAAAGAAAATATGATTAATTAAAAGTAATATATTTGCAGCCGATTTTTAATGACCTGGTAGCTCAGCTGGTAGAGCAACGCCCTTTTAAGGCGTGGGTCCTGGGTTCGAGCCCCAGCCAGGTCACTAGAAATAAGGAGGTCCCGCTAATGCGGGATTCTTTTTATGTAGTATGCAAAGTATTGCCCAGGTGCTGAAATTGGTAGACAGGCATGATTGAGGGTCATGTATCCTAAGGATGTGCGGGTTCGACTCCCGCTCTGGGCACTCTTTTATCCCCCAGCTCTTTTATAATTATATCCTTCTTTCTCTAGAATATCTATTACTTTATCTCTGACATCTCCTTGGATAATTATTTCGCCATTTTTTGCAGTTCCACCTACAGCACATTGAGTCTTTAATAGTTTGCTAAGAGCATCTAAATCGTTATTACTTCCTATATATCCTTTAATAATTACAGCGATTCTGCCAGCCCTCTTCTTATCAATGAGCACTGTTAAATTCTGCTCTCTTGGCTGTAATGTTTTAATCTGATTCTCTTCATATATGTATTCAAAATCTGGATTAGTGGAGTACATCACCCCCTTTCGTCTATTCTTTTTCTTGTTCATCTGGTTTGAGTATTTTTAAAGAATTATCTAATAAGCTGACTGTCAGAGGGCTGCTAGCTTTGTAAGGCTCCCCATCTAAGTGTATTAAATTTTCCTGTGTAGTTATTTGCATTTTTTTAGATTGTATAATCTCAATATGTCTTGATAGATGTGCTTGGCCTGTGGCTATTTGGAGTAATAGGATAGGTATCTTCCATCTGGGGAGCTCTTTTACTATTACGAAATCTAATAGTCCATCTTGTATGTTTGCCATAGGAGATATTTTAGCATCATTCCCGTACTGACTAGCATTCGCAAATGAGATCATATATGCTCTTACGTCCCTCTCAATCCCATCATACTGGATATTATATTCTTGTGCGCTATAATTTAATTCTTTTAGGATAAGCTTAAGATAATTGAAGAAACCTCTTCTTTCAGATTTAGCAAAAAGCTTGGCAATATGTGCATCAAAACCAATTCCCGAAACATTTACAAATGGCATGCCATTTACGGAGCATGAATCTATCGTTCTAATATGTAGACTTTTTAGTTGCCTTATAGCCCTCTTAGTAGTTCGTTCCATTCCTATATGGTAGGCAAATCCATTTCCAGATCCACATGGTATGACCCCTAGTGCTGTATTTGTATTTACCAGAGACCTAAGACATTCATTTACAGTGCCATCACCACCAACAGCAACTACTGCATCTATGCTATCTTTGACTGCATCCCTACTAATCTTACTTGCATCTCCACTCTTTTTGGTATAGATAATCTCATAATCATGAAGATATTCCTCAATGTAATTTTCAATACCTTCTTGCTTTCCAGTACCTGCAACGGGATTTATTATAAATCTAATTTTCAAGATGCATTGTATTGTTAATCATACGATTGTTATATGTTTGAATGAATGCTTGGATCTTATGCTCATATTTTGTAATATCCTTACTTTCTACATTATCTAAGATATTTTGTTTTAGACTCATATCCTCTGTTATATTGAATATCTTATCTATTCTTTCCTTTATTTCATTGTACATAACTACTTTATCATCTATAATTAGTAGGAATCCATTATTATAATTAATAGCGAATCCATCATTATTATCAAATATATTATTTCCAAGGGAAATAAATGGTTTGTTGTAATTTAAGTATGATAGGATGGAGGGCATGATATCTATTTGTTGAATAATTTTATTTGATTTTTGATTGAGACGATTATTAGATGGGTCGTAAAAGATTATAGGCACTCTAAATATACCTGTGGCTGATTGGTATTTTTTCTCAAAAGACATATTTGTATGATCTGCGGTAATAACAAATAAGGTGTTATCGAACCATTTTTCATTTTTTATCTTGTCAAAAAATAGTTTTAGTGAATAGTCTGAGTATTGTACACATTCATGCATTGGGTGTTTACCTTTTCTAAATTTATTTTTAAATTCTTTTGGAATCTTGAAAGGATGATGTGAAGAGCAACTGAATATACCTGAGAAGAAAGGTTCTTCTATGTTAGTTAATTTATCTGCACAATATGCAAAGAATTTATCATCCCATATTCCCCATACTCCATCAAAATCGGAATTATTATTATAGTCATCCATTCCATAATATTTATCAATGCCCAATAGGTTGTTCATTGATTCAAAACCCATAGATCCATTTGGAGCTCCATGAAAGAATGATGTTTGGTATCCTTCTTTTTTTAGGATGCTGCCTATCCCATCTATTTTGTTTGTACAATATTTAGATAAAGAAAAATGGAATTTAGTTGCAGGGATGCTTGCTAATATAGAAGGAATGGCATCAATTGATTTAGTTCCATTAGCAAAACAATTATATGAAGTATAGCTGTGATTAATTAAAGAATCTAGGAAAGGGGTGTACCCTTTATAATCTTTTAATTCTTGATTATAAAACCCATAATATTCTGTTGACATACTCTCCAGAATAATTACAACTATATTCTTTTTTGTCATCCCCTCTCCTTTATAGAGCTTTACTATTGGCATGTAGTTAGTTAGGTCACTATCTGTAAAGTATTGCTTGCGTTCTAATTCTTGCACAGTCCAAGTTCTCATTAATGAGAAGGGGGTATTTATGATTAATGAGATTTCACTGGGGTTTTTTGCATATACACCTGCATTACTTATGGTTATGGGTCTATTTTTCATAATAAAGGAACCTCTTAAACCAAAGACAACTAGTGTTAAGCATAGGGTGCTGATTAAAAAAGAACTGAATAGATTTCCTCTTGTAAAGGCAACTTTTTTTTCATTAATCTCCGTCTTCTTAGCAATATAGCTTAGAATGTAGAAGGTAATTATTAATAGCGGGATAACAAACCAATAGTCTTTGCAAAATTCAAGTGCCATACGGGCTATTCCTTTTTTTTCGTTATAGAGAAGACTACTAGAAAACTCATCTATGAATGAGTTTGTCATTCTTCTTTTGCTAAAGGGGTAGTAGAAGACATCAACTATATTCGCAAGGACCCCTAGTAAGTTGCAATATATAAAAAGACGAGATATAACATTTTGGTACCATCTTTTGATTAGCATTCTACTAGGAACTAGTGTTAATACTATAATTATAGAGTTAAGATATAATATAGCAGATAGATCAAAACGGATACTTCCTTGAATAATTCTTAGGTAGTCAATTAAGTGTATCTCAGGAAAATAATGTAGATTATAGAAGAAGAATAAAAGTCTGCAAAACTGATAGAGTATTAAGATTGCCGATATTCTTACAACTAGCTTGACTATGCTCTTGATATAGATGCTGTTGATCATTTATTATTTCAGGTTTGAAAAGGATACTGGAAAAGAAGCGTAACTCACATTTGCAAGTGCTATTAGTGTAATAAAAAATAGAGTTATCTTTTTCATGATACAAAGTAAAGAAAATATTAAGTAGTTTTGGCATCAAATAAAATCAAAGATGCAATTTAATAGAAAGGGTATATCAGATGCTAAGTTATTAGAATTACATAAAGCTCTTATTAGGCCTAGATTGGTTGAAGAGAAGATGCTTATTCTTTTGCGTCAAGGTAAAATCTCAAAATGGTTCTCTGGAATTGGACAAGAAGCTATTTCTGTTGGAGTAGCCTCTGCGCTAGATCAAGATGAATATATCCTTCCGATGCATAGAAATCTTGGTGTCTTTACAACTAAGAATGTGCCTTTGGATAGGTTGTTTTCACAATTTCAGGGTAAGGCGAATGGATTTACCAAAGGCAGGGATAGGTCTTTTCATTTTGGAACAAAAGAGCATCATATTGTCGGTATGATTTCACATTTAGGCCCTCAGCTTGGTGTTGCTGATGGGATTGCTTTAGCAAATAAATTACAGAATAATAAAAAAATAGTTGCAGTTTTTACAGGAGATGGAGCAACTAGTGAGGGTGATTTCCATGAGGCGCTAAATGTAGCTGCTGTATGGGGTTTGCCATTAATCTTTGTAATTGAAAATAATGGCTATGGGCTTTCAACTCCGAGTTCTGAGCAGTTTAAATGTAAGCAATTTGCTGATAAAGGAATTGGATATGGTATGGATGCTTATACTATCGATGGGAATAATATTCTAGAGGTGTATAGGGCTGTAGAGGAAATCAAAGGACAAATTGAAAAGAATCCTCAGCCGATACTTTTAGAATGCATGACTTTTAGAATGAGAGGACATGAAGAGGCTTCTGGTATAGAGTATGTTCCAAGAGAACTAATGGAGCAGTGGGAAAAGCAAGATCCCATTAATAATTTTGAGTTATTCTTATTAAAAGAAAAGGTTATTACTAAATCAGATATCGATGATCTTAAGAAAGAAATCAGAAAAGAGATAAATATTGCTTGGGAGAAGACGGATAGTGAATCAAACATAGAATCGTCTCCTGAAGATGAATTAGTTGATGTTTATAAAGAGTATTCTTCTAAGGCTATTCATCCTTCAGAGAATAAGTCGGAAAAGAGATTTGTTGATGCTATTTCAGATTCTTTACGGCAATCAATGCAGAAGCATGATAATCTTATTATCATGGGTCAAGATATAGCCGAGTATGGTGGGGTATTTAAAATCACTGATGGTTTTGTAAATGAGTTTGGCAAGGAGCGAGTTCGCAATACTCCAATCTGTGAGTCTGCTATTATTAGTGCTGCATTAGGCCTGTCAATTAATGGTCAGAAGGCAGTGGTAGAGATGCAATTTGCTGACTTTGTTACTTCTGGATTTAATCCTATTGTAAATAATCTTGCAAAAACTCATTATAGATGGGGAGAGAATGTAGATGTTGTGGTAAGGATGCCAACAGGTGCTGGAGTTGGCGCTGGCCCTTTCCATTCTCAATCTAATGAAGCTTGGTTTACACACACATCAGGGTTAAAGGTAGTTTACCCTGCTTTTCCTGAAGATGCCAAAGGGCTCCTAAATGCATCAATAGATGATCCAAATCCTATTATGTTTTTTGAACATAAAGCTTTGTACAGAGGTTTTAGTGAATATGTCTGCGATGATTATTTTACAACTGAGATTGGGAAAGCAAAATTGATAACTGAAGGTAATGATATAAGTGTTATCTCTTATGGTATGGGAGTGCATTGGGCATTAGAGGTTCTTAAGAGCAATCCTGATATTTCTGCTGATCTGGTTGATTTAAGAACATTGGTTCCGCTAGATAAAGATCTGATTATTGATTCAGTTCGAAAAACAGGTAGAGCAATTATTTTACATGAGGATTGTATGATTGGTGGTTTTGGCGCTGATCTTGCTGCCATTGTCTCTGATGAATGTTTTGAGTATCTAGACGCTCCTGTAAAGCGTTCAGCATCAATCGATACTCCCGTTCCTTTTGCTGCAGGACTAGAGCGTATATTCTTAGCGAAATCAAGGTTTGCATCACAGCTTAAGGAGTTGTTAGCTTATTAAAAATATGATCATTAAAAATATGAAATATGAAAGTATATGTTGATATAGACGAGACAATTTGTTATTATGAAGGCAAAAGAAACTATCCTGAGGCATTGCCTATGCCTGAAAATATTGCTAAGGTAAATAAGTTATATGAGGAGGGAAATGAAATAACATATTATACTGCAAGAGGGACTGTTACTGGAATTGACTGGTTAGAGATAACAAAGAGTCAATTAAAAAAATGGGGATGCAAGTATCATAAATTAGATGTAGGAAATAAGCCTGACTACGATCTGTTAATATGCGACAAAACCAAAAGAATTGAAGAAATATAGCATTACTGATTGTATATGATATTGATAAGTTTGTGAAGG
>PCBP01000074.1 GCA_002730985.1 Flavobacteriales bacterium
ACCCCCCTTTTGTAAGACGCACAGTTTTAATAGCATCTGCATTAAACACAGAAAACAAGCCTCCAATATGAGATACATTATAGACAGGGACTCCATCTAATAATATTAAATTCTGATCAGGACCACCACCTCTAACATAGAAACCAGAAGTTCCCTCGCTAGATTGCACTCCTGGAAGTAATTGTATAGCCTTTAATACATCAACTTCACCTAAAAGAGCAGGTATAGTTTTGATCTGCTCAATAGGCACCTCAATCATTGAAGTCTGCGTCTTCTCAACTATACTCTTATCTGCAGTCACAATAATTTCTTGCATATTAATATTTGACAATTCAAATTCAATATCATTTCTTATACTGTTTTTTAATACAAAACTTTTATTTTCAGTTTTGTATCCTATAAAGGTATAAGATATATCATATGTCCCTGATGGTAAAGTTAAGCTATAGAAACCATAAGTATTTGAAGTAACACCAAGATTTAACTCTTTACAATAAATATTGGCACCTACAATACTTTCTCCATTATTTATATCTGTTATGTAACCGCTAATAGTATACTTCTCTTGAGCTAAAACACTCAAAGCGAAAAAAATAAACCATAAAATTGAGAAATATTTCTTCATCTCCATCAAATACTCTTATGATATTTCATGTTATACCAACGTCTATTATTTATTACTATTGTTTATAAATTTACTTATTAATGTATGAAAATGATGCACTCCTTGTTCCATACTAGGAGAAAATCTGCCATTTTTATAAAAACGAGAAGCTACACCTTCTTGTACTTGCTGTACTACTTGCTCATCCTCCATCTCTACCTTGTCTAAATCAGCACCTGCACCACTATTTAACTTGCTCTCATCCCAAACATAGGATTTAAATTGTATCTTGGTCTTTTTTACTGATATTGGTGTAATAATATTCACAGACAAACCCCAAGGATAAAAATTAAGCATCAAATTAGGAAATAACCAGAAGTAAAAAGCTGCTATCTTTCTTCCGTAATCTTTTGATCCAGCAGGTAAATCAAAGCAGATATCATGATCATCAGCAATTCCAAGCTGTAAACTGCTATATTTAAAAATCTCAACATCATAACTATCAAAATCAAGTACAGCATTCAAATCCTCATGCACAAAAGGGATATGAAAACCTTCTAAATAATTATCACAATATAAAGCCCAATTAGCATTTATAAAATATTCCTTAGATAGGTCCTGCCTATAATTAAAATTCTCAATTGGCATCCACCCAACTCTATCCTCAACCTCTCTAATTAGTTCATCAAACTCAAACTCTGGAGATAATGATGTGAAAATAAATTGTCTCCATCTAGCTACCGATACTTTAGTTAAATCATCTTGTACTGTTGGAAAATTCTGCATCCCTTCAGTTTTTGGCATAAATTTAAATTTTCCACAAATATCAAATTGCCTTCCATGATATGAACATGTAATATCTCTCTTGATTGTGCAGGGATTATTAATTAATAGATTTCCTCTATGTGTACATACATTAGAAAAGCAATCAATCTCACCTTCATTGCTTACAAGAAGTAAGGGTTCGGGCAATAGATCACCTAGAAACCTAAAAGGTAATGCGCTTCTATTCTCTTTTAATCTCTGGACATCACTAATAAATTGCCAATTTCTTGCAAATATATTTTCTACACTATCTTTAAAGTTAGTCTCTGAAGTATAAAATTCTCCTTCAAGAGTTGCTGCTCTAGTAATATCTGCATCTATCATTTTCATTTTGTAAATATACTATTATAACTAAAAAGTCCTAACGATACCGCTAGGACTTCTTTTGCGGAGAGAGAGGGATTCGAACCCCCGGTACATTGCTGCACAATGGTTTTCAAGACCACCGCATTCGACCACTCTGCCATCTCTCCAAATTTAAGAATGCAAAAATAGAAATATTTTGAAATCTCACATAGTTATACAATCTTATTTCAAAAATAATTAATGCCTAATGCATTAATCTGAAATTTAATCTTACTAAAAGGATGAAATCTGTTTATTAATATATGTTTAGTATATCATACACTTAGAAACTATATATTTGCAAACATGATAACAAAGATTTTGTATTACATCTTAGTTCTACCAATTTCTTTCCTTCCTTATCCTGTTCTCCTTTTAATTTCTGAAATTATTTATTTAATAATCTATAAAGTAATTGGCTACAGGAAAAACATAGTCTTCAATAACCTTAAAAATTCATTCCCTAAAAAAAATAATCAGGAATTAGAACAAATAATGAGTGATTTCTATCATCATCTTTGTGACCTTATTATAGAAACTATAAAAATGCTTAATACTAGCAGATCATTTATCAATGAAAGAGTCAATATTACGAATACTGAGCTAATAAATAAGTATCTCGAAAAAAAACAAACCGTTATCCTAGTAGCTGGCCACTTTAATAATTGGGAATGGGTAGGACAGAAACTATCTGTTTCTACAAAACAAAATTCAGTGGTTGTCTACAAACCTCTTAATAACACAAACTTTGACAAACTTATAAAGAAAGCAAGAACTAAATTTGGAGCTATCGCAGTAAGTATGAAGGAAAGCATGAGATATATAATCGAAACAAAGAATCGTACACAGATAATATGTCTAATTGCTGATCAAAATCCAGTTGTCAATACTACCACAAGATGGTATCCATTTTTTGGAAGAGAAGTGCCTGTTTTTATGGGTACTGAAAAGATTGCTATAAAGATGAATTACCCCGTCATATTCTGTAATATGCAAAAGATTGGGAGAGGACAATATACTATTAAATTTGAAGATCTTGAGCCAAATCCAAAGAGTACAGGTGAGGGAGAAATAACAAAACGCTATCTTGAGCGTTTAGAGCAGCAAATAAAAGAAAACCCTAACCAATGGTTATGGTCACATAGAAGATGGAAACACAAAATATAAAAACAGCAGTTGTAATTCTTAATTGGAATGGAAAAGCATGGCTAGCAAAATTTTTGCCAACCTTACTGGAAAAAAGTGAAGATGCTAGCATTTTTATAGCTGATAATGCATCAACTGACAACTCAGTTAGTTTTGTGAAACAGAATTTCCCGGAAATTCAAATTATTATTAATAAAGAAAATTGCGGTTATGCAAAAGGATATAATGAATGCCTAAGAAAGATCCCTGCAGAATATTTTGTGCTTATAAACTCAGATATAGAAGTAACCGATAATTGGCTCTCTCCTATAATTAGTCTAATGGATGCCAGCTCAAATATTGCAGCTTGCCAGCCAAAAATATTGGACTACAATAATAAAGAGAAGTTTGAGTACGCAGGTGGTAGTGGAGGCTTTATTGACAACTTAGGTTATCCTTTCTGTAGAGGAAGAATATTTGAAACTACTGAAAAGGATAAAGGGCAATATGATGATACTATAGAAGTATTTTGGGCAACAGGAGCTTGTTTATTTGTGCGAGTATCTCAATTCTGGGAAGTTAAAGGATTAGATGAAGACTTCTTTGCTCACCAAGAAGAAATTGATCTCTGCTGGAGATTAAAGAATAATGGCTATACAATTATGACGGAGCCAAAATCTAGGGTATATCATGTTGGTGGCGGTACGCTTAAAGCTAGCTCCTCTTTTAAAACTTATCTTAACTTTAGGAACAACCTTTATATGCTCTTCAAGAATCTACCAATTAACTCTTTAGCTACTGTTATACTTACCAGACTTATTCTTGATGGCATAGCTGCATTTACTTTTCTAAAACAAGCAGATGGTTTAAAACATTTTTTTGCTATTGCAAGGGCACATTTTTCATTTTATTTAGAGATCCCTAACCTTGTCGCAAAAAGAAAAAGAATTGTGCAGAAAAATAAGCTATTAGGAAAAGTAAACTATTCTATCCTAGTTAAACATAAAATTAAAGGGATAAAGACCTTCTCAAATTTATAATCATTATACAGCTATTATCTCATAGTCACTAATGCAGCCTTATAAGAATCTAAACCTAAACCACAAATAACAGCCTTACAACTAGAGGAGAGTAATGATTTAGCTCTAAATGACTCTCTCGCATAAATATTAGAAATATGAACTTCAATCACAGGAGTCTCTATGGCTGCAATTGCATCAGCTAGGGCCACAGAAGTATGGGTATATCCTCCTGCATTGAGTAAGACTGTATCATAAGAAAAACCAACCTCATGCAATTTATCAATTAGCTCCCCCTCAACATTGCTTTGGAAATAATCAATTGCTATATTAGGAAAATCAGTCTCCAATTGTTTCAAATAATCATCAAATGAAATATTGCCATAAATAGCCACTTCTCTTTTACCTAATAAGTTTAAATTTGGACCATTAATAATAATTACCCGCATAAAAGCAAAAATACATAAATGAGCTGGGAAACATCAATCAAGGGCTTTAAATCTTATTTACAGATTGAACGATCATTATCTGATAACTCAGTAGAAGCATATAGTCGCGATATTAGAAAGCTGGCCTCTTATGCAATACCTCTGGAGATAAATGAACTCAAAATAACTAGAGAAAATATAAGTGACTTCTTAGTCCAGTTAAAGAATGACAATATTTCTGCTCGTTCTCAAGCTCGTATAGTCTCAGGCATAAAAGCATTCTACCAATACCTGATTATGGAAGATTATATTAGATACAACCCCACAGAACTAATTGAAACGCCTAAAGTTGGTCTTAAACTCCCAGATACTCTCTCTTTAATTGAGATTGATAAGCTTATTGCAGCTATTGATCTAAGTAAGAGTCAAGGAGAAAGAAATAGAGCAATAATAGAAACTCTCTATAGTTGTGGGCTTAGAGTTAGTGAGTTAATTAATCTACGATTATCAAATGTTCATTTTAAAGAAAGCTATCTAAAAGTGATTGGCAAAGGAGATAAAGAGCGACTAGCTCCTATTGGAGGTAGAGCGACACAATATCTCAAAATATATATTAACAAGGTTCGTAATCATCAAGTCATAAAGAAGGGACATGAAAACTTTGTCTTTTTAAACAATAGAGGAAGTAAACTCACCAGAGTAATGATATTCCTAATTATTCAGAAATTAAAAAAGATGACAGGCTTGAAAAAGAAGATTAGTCCTCACACCTTTAGACATAGCTTTGCCACTCACCTTATTGAAGGAGGTGCAGATTTACGGGCAGTCCAGGAAATGCTAGGACACGAGAGCATAACTACCACCGAAATCTATACTCATCTTGATAAAGATTACCTAAGAAGTAACATTATTCAATTTCATCCTAGGAGTTAGTGCGATTAGAACATAATATTCTAAAGATGCACCTCTTGAAGGGAGTGCTTTGGTTTATGGTTTCCATGCCAATTATTGTACTGTTCTTTCAAAGCTATGATTTAACTCTAACTGAAGTAATGCTATTACAATCTATCTATTCACTTTCACTAGCATTATTTGAAATTCCCTCAGGCTACATTGCTGATGTCTTCGGAAGAAAGAAGAGTATAGTAGTAGGTACAATCCTATCGTTTATAGGATACCTATTCTTCTCATTTTTTGATGGATTCTATACTTTTGCAATAGCACAAGCTTTAGTTGGAATCGCTGGCAGCCTAATTTCTGGATCTGATAGTGCACTAATCTATGACACCTTATTGGAGACTGGCAATGAAAATACTTACACTAAGATTGAAGGTAAAAATTATGCAATTGGCAACTTCTCAGAGGCAACTGCTGGTATTATAGGTGGTTTCCTTGCAGTAAGCTCAATCTATTTACCTGTTTATATACAGACAACGATTCTCTTTCTTAGCATTCCTATTGCAGTTACATTAGTAGAGCCAAAAAGAAATATAAAAAATAAATTGAACCAGTCATTCAAAGCTATACTAGAAGTGGTGCAATTTGCAATTGTAGATAATATAAAAATAAGATGGCTAATTATTTATTCTTCTGCTATGGGTCTAGCTACATTATCTACAGCTTGGCTTGCCCAGCCTTTCTTCAAAGAGGTAGGCGTACCTTTGGTATACTTTGGCATACTTTGGGCCGGACTAAACATTGCAACAGGACTTACATCTATCAATGCTCATCAATTTGACAAGAAAGGAAACACTCATAAAGTGCTAATATTACTTTCCTTAGCAATAATAACCTTATTTGTAACATTAGGCATGAACATTACTATCTATGGCTTAATTATTATTATGTTCATATACCTATTAAGAGGTATAGCTACTCCAATGCTAAGAAATGCTATTAATATAAATACAACTTCAGACAGACGTGCTACTGTCCTGTCCATTAGAAGTTTTATCATCAGAATCTCATTTGCAATATGTGCGCCTATCTTAGGCTATTTAGCAGATAATTATTCATTAAGTATAAGTTTCTATCTATTAGCAATGATTGTGGGTTTATTCTCTATCTTAGCCTCATACAAGCTTATAAAATTATATTAATAAACTATCTTTGCATCATGAACAGGTTAAAATATAAATGGGGTATCAAGTCTAATTTTCAGCTATTAATTATATTTCTTGTTTTCTCAGTTACTGGCTCACTTACACTTTGGATTGCCAAACCATTATTAAGCTTGCTAAGAATAGAAAAAGAATTATGGTTTTTTTGGCCAGCCCGGATTCTAATTATATTTCCTGTTTACCAAATCCTAATTGTAATAATCGGAGCTCTTTTTGGACAGTTCAAATTCTTCTGGGCATTTGAAAAAAAAATACTTAGACGCCTAGGATTTAAACATTTACAAGATACTGAGTAAATTGCTTTTCTTACTTTTGGCAACCTCAAATTAAAACAATGAAATTTATTATATCTCTAGCTACGCGTCTTATCCCAAGGCATTACTTACAACATGTAAGCCATTTCTTCTTGCAAATTTTCTCGCTTTTCATGAGAGGTGATAGATTTGAAGACCCAATTAACAACAAAACTTACAGAAAACTCCTGCCGTATGGAAGATTAAAATCTCGTAAAAATGCTATTGCTCCTGACAGCATGAGCCTAGAGAGACATCGACTAATGTGGCTTTTTATGAAAGAGAAAACAAATTTCTTTACTGCTAACTTAAAATTCCTACATGTTGCCCCGGAGTACTGCTTTATTAAAATATTTAAAGGAATGAAAAATCTAGATTATACTACAGGAGATCTAGTTTCTCCTTGGGCGGACATCAAAATGGATGTACATAAGATCCCATTTAACAAAAATACTTTTGATGTAGTGATCTGTAATCATGTTTTGGAACATGTTAATGACTCCCACAAGGTAATGACTGAATTCTATAGAGTGATGAAACCTGGAGGATGGGGAATTTTCCAGGTACCTATAGATACTAATAATCCTAATACCGAAGAAGATAAAAATATTACAGACCCTAAAGAGAGGGAGCGTCTTTACTGGCAAAACGACCATCTAAGATTATTTGGACTAGATTATGGTAAAAAACTAACTGCAGCAGGATTCAAGGTTACTGAAAGTAATTTTATTGATGAACTAGAACCTAATTTGGTAGAGCGTTATGCGCTACCAAAAGGAGAAATTATTTACTTCTGTGAGAAAGAATAAACAACACTCTAAGTAATACAAAAATTAAATTATTAAACACATAATAGATAGAACAGCAACTAACAGAGAAACTTAACTAATAATTAGAAAAAATAATGAGAAAAATTTTATTGGCGATCTTGCTAAATACACAGATTATATATGCGCAGAATCTAAATAATCTAAGTTTTGGTTCAGACTCCACATTTGAAGTTGTTAGCTGGAATATTGAATGGTTCCCTAAAAACAACTCTACAGCTAATTATGTAGGGACAATACTCTCAAACATGAGCTCAGATGTTTATGCACTGCAAGAAATTGATGACACTACTCTTCTAAAGCAAGTTGTCTCAAATATACCAGGCTATGAATGTTATTTTAGTAGCACATACTATGGCGGTTTAACATACGTGTATAACATAAATACTGTACAAATAAATGCAAAATATGAAATCTATACTGCTCAACCTTTCTGGAATGCTTTCCCTAGAAGCCCACAAGTTCTAGATTTAAATTTTAATGGAGACAATTATATTATTATAAACAATCATTTTAAATGTTGTGGTGACGGCACTTTAGACATAAACAACACTAATGACGAAGAAAATAGGAGATTACAAGCCTCTACACTATTAAAAGAATATATTGACAACAACTTTTCTAATAAGAAGGTTATTATTGTAGGTGACCTGAACGATGAATTAACTGATCCTATCACAAACAATGTGTTCCAAGAATTTATCTCAGATAATGGAAATTACTTATTTACCGACATCCAAATTGCACAAGGAAGCAGCACTAACTGGTCCTATCCTACTTGGCCTTCACATCTAGATCATATTTTGATAACCAATGAGCTGTTTTCTGATTTCCAGAATCCAAACTCTAATGTAGCTGTTGTAAGAGTTGATGACTATATGAACAGCTGGAATAATTATGAAAACAATATTTCAGACCATAGGCCAGTTGGATTGAAATTAGATTTTGGCAATACAAATCCCACTTCTGAGGTAATAAATAATGAAAAAAAAATAATTAGCGTGGTAGATGCTTTAGGAAGAGATGTTGAGACAGATA
>PCBP01000075.1 GCA_002730985.1 Flavobacteriales bacterium
CGCAATAAGGGATGTAAATTTAATGAAATAATCAACATCACAAAATCAAAAACTACTTTCCTAATAATTTCTTAATTTCATTCAACTTCATCAATGCCTCCACTGGGGTTAATGTATTGACATCCAATTTATTTATACTATCTCCTATCTGTTCTAATATTGGATCATCTAATTTGAAAAAGCTCAATTGCATATCATCTTCTTGAGTTACAGCATGATTATCTCTTTTAGTTCCTCTAATCGATTCAAGTTGTTTTAATATTTTAGTAGCATTCCTTACAATATCGCTAGGAATACCAGCCATTTTAGCAACATGAATTCCAAAACTATGCTCGCTACCTCCTTCCTTTAATGTACGAACAAAAATTATGTTTTTTTCTTTCTCCTTTACTGAAACATTGTAATTTCTAATCCTAGTAAACTGCTGAGCCATTTGATTAAGCTCGTGATAATGGGTAGCAAATAATGTTTTAGCTTTTGAAAAGTGCTCGTGTAGATATTCAGCTATCGCCCAAGCAATAGATACCCCATCATAAGTACTTGTTCCCCTTCCTATCTCATCTAATAATATTAAGCTGTTTTCCGATAAATTATTCAATATACTTGCGGTCTCATTCATCTCCACCATAAAAGTAGACTCTCCCATTGAGATGTTATCAGAAGCCCCTACCCTAGTAAATATCTTATCTACAAGCCCTATCTCTGCTGATTGAGCTGGCACAAAACTTCCTATTTGAGCCAACAAAACAATTAATGCTGTTTGCCTCAATAATGCCGATTTACCTGACATATTTGGTCCAGTTATCATCATTATCTGTTGTTTCTTTTTATCTAAGAAAACATCATTAGGAATATAGGTTTCACCAATTGATAATTGGCGCTCAATTACCGGGTGCCTACCTTTTTTTATAACTAAATCGGAATTTTTATTTACGACTGGCTTAACATAATTATACTTTTTAGCTATTACAGAAAAACTAAGTAAGCAATCTAGCTGAGAAATTAGATACGCATTTAATTGTATAGATTTAATATCTGTAGATATAGTTTGAACTAAATCATTGTATAACTTTTCTTCAATAGCCGATATCTTTTCTTCTGCACTTATAATTTTGCTCTCATACTCTTTCAATTCTTCTGTAATATATCTTTCAGCCCCGACCAAAGTTTGTTTTCTTATCCAGTCTTCTGGAACATGACCCTTGAATCTATTTCTGACCTCCAGATAATATCCAAATACATTATTGAATGATATCTTTAAGGATGTGATTCCTGTCTTTTTGATCTCTCTCTTAAGCATATTATCTAGAAACTCTTTGCCAGATTTTTGCATCGATCTCAACTCATCAAGCTCAGTGTTTACCCCGTGCTTTATTACATTTCCTTTATGTAACAAGACAGGAGGGTTGTCAGTGATCTCAGTTTGAATCTTTACTCTTATATTATCACAAGGATCAATCCTATTTGCAATATCTTTAAGCGGCTCTACTAGTGACTTGTCACAAACCTCCTTAATAGGCAATAGCGCAATTAAAGAATCTTTTAGCTTACAACATTCCCTGGGGTTTATTCTGGAAGTTGCAACTTTTGATATTAATCTTTCAAGGTCCCCAACAACACTTATTTCACTAGAAAGTATTTCTGAAATCTCATTACTAGAATGCAACTCTTCCACTACTTGATGTCTTTTAGAGATCTTTTTTTCATCTTTTAAGGGAAGTGCCAGCCATCTCCTTAGCATCCTTGCTCCCATTGCCGATTTAGTATCATCAAGCACATCAATCAAAGTTATAGCACTTTGATTTGGAGAAGAAAACAGCTCTAAATTATTAATAGTAAATCTATCCATCCATACATATTTTTCCTGTTCAATCCTCCTAATGCCCAATATGTGTTGAGTTTGATGATGCTTGGTTTCGTTCAAGTAATGTAAGGCAACTCCTGCGGCAATAATTCCATCGGTCAAATCTGAGATGCCAAACCCCTTTAATGATGTTGTGTCAAATTTATTATTGAGTACCTCATGAGCATAATCTACATTGAAAGCCCAATCATCAAGTGCAAAGGTGTAGAATGAGTTCCCGAAATCTTCCTCAAACTTACTTCTTCTACTTCTCTGATAAATCACTTCTTTTGGCTTTAAACTCTGTAAAAGCTTGTCTATATAATCTACATTTCCTTCTGCAATAAGAAACTCTCCAGTTGAAATATCTAAAAAAGAAACTCCTAAATTATTCTTTCCATAATAAACCACCGCCAAAAAATTATTTCTCTTTGTTTCAAGTGTAAGTTCATTGTAAGAAACTCCAGGCGTAACAAGCTCAGTAACTCCTCTTTTTACAATTCCTTTGACTTCTTTTGGATTTTCAAGTTGATCACAGATTGCTACTCTCTCACCTGCTCTTACCAATTTCGGCAAATATGTATCTAAAGAATGGTAAGGGAATCCAGCTAATTCAATCTTCGAAGTCCCATTATTTCTAGAGGTAAGTACTATCCCTAATATTTCAGAAGCTTTTATAGCATCTTTCCCAAATGTCTCATAAAAATCGCCTACCCTAAACAATAACAGAGTGCCAGGATATTTTGCCTTAATAACATTATACTGACTCATCAATGGCGTGACCTTGTTTTCTTTTTTCTTCTTAGCTATCAAAAATTTATTATTTAATTTTGCAACAAATATAAGTGATGAAAAAGTTAAAAAACAAAGATTTGCGAAGAATAACGATAGAAGAATTTAAAAGTGCAGAAAAAACACCTATTACTATTGTCCTTGATAATGTAAGAAGCGCCTTAAATGTCGGCTCAGTATTCCGTACTGCTGATGCTTTTTTAATTGAAAACATCATTCTTTGCGGAATAACTACAACTCCGCCCAATAAAGAAATTAGGAAAGTAGCACTTGGCTCGACTAATTCTGTTAATTGGCAATTTGAGAAAAATACTATTGATGCCGTAATAAAATTAAAAGAAAATGGCTATCACATTATGGGTATTGAGCAAGCTGATAGATCTTCAAAACTAAATAACTTCTCATTAATAAATAAACCAATTGCGATTATTATGGGAAATGAAGTAAATGGAGTTGCTGAAGATATAATAGACATTTGTGATGAAGTGATGGAAGTTCCTCAATTTGGAACAAAACACTCATTAAATATCTCAGTAACTACCGGTATTATTATTTGGGAATTATGGAGGAAACTAAACTCCTAATCAGCAATCAAATATTACACAAGAAGCAGCAGATGGAATTAATGACCGTTCGACTCTTGAGGGTAGTTGAAGAAAAAGAGGGCAATATTGATAATAATATATAAAGACATAGCTGACTGTTTTATATCTGAAAATTACTAACAATTAATGTGCATAAAGTAACAGTATAAACAACTAAAGAAATATGTTATTTTTTTTACATTTGCAGCAACTGAAAGTTTAACAAAAAATCAAGAAATGAGAATGTCAAAAATCTTTTATACTCTAATCGCAGTAACTATATTAAGTAGTTGTGGATTAGAAAACATGGCTAGTAAGTATAATACAGTAGACTTTATAACAACTCCTGCTATATTAGAGGTGCATGGTGGTAAAGTTGCGTTATCATTAGAAGCCTCATTTCCAGAGAAATACTTTTCTAAACAAGCAACTGTAGATTTCACACCTGTTTTGGTTTACAATGGAGGAGAAACTGCCTTTAAAACCATTACAATTCAAGGAGAAGAAGCCTCAGGGGGAGAAAGCACTATATTTAATGCTAGTGGAGGTAGCTTTAAATATCAAGATGCTATTAATTATTCTAAAGACATGATGAGTTCAACTTTAGAATTAAGAGCTATTGCAAAACAAAAAGATAAAGAAAAAATATTAGGCCCCGTAAGTGTTTCAAATGGAGTTATCGCAACCTCTACAAGAGTTAAAAATACTGAGAAACTAGCAAATGAAAATCACGGTTACGAGCACGAAACTATCCTTGAAGAAACTGCGACAATCTACTTTCTGGTAAATCAATCAAATATCAGGGCTACGGAAAAAAGCAGCGAAAGTATTAAAGCATTAAAAACATTTGCAGAAAACGGGTACAAAACACATTCTATTGAGATTATTTCTTATGCCTCACCTGAAGGCACAGTCAATACAAATGATAATGTTTCTGACTACAGATTAAAAAATACAGTTAAGTACACTAAAAAATTATTACAATCTTTAAAAGTTGACGGAGCAAAAAACAAAGACTTATATACCGAATCTTCGGTTGGGGAAGATTGGCAAGGTTTTGAATCTTTGATTAAAGAATCTAACATAAAAGACAAAAGGAAAATAAATAAAATTGTAAATTCAATTTCCGATGTTGAAGTAAGAGAACAACAAATTAGAGATTTAGCTGAAATTTATGATGCTATTGAAGATAATGTGTTGCCTGAACTAAGGAAAGCAACTATAATTATTAGATCATACGAGCCAAAAAGAACTGATGAAGAGATTGCAATTCTTTCTACTACTAATCCTCAAAAATTAAATGTTAAAGAGTTATTATTCTCTGCAACTTTAACTAATGATAAGCTCACTCAAAATAACATCTACAATAAAGCTGTAGAATTATATAATGACTGGAGAGGATACAATAATATTGCATGTATACATTTGGCCGAAGGAAATCTTATTGATGCTATGGACTACTTAGAAAGGGCTGAAAAAATAGCAGGTCCAAATATTGATATTCTAACAAATAAAGGGATTATTGCTGCAAGAAAAGGGCAGCTTTCTAAAGCACAAAAATTATTTGATCAAGCTAATACTTCTGAATACAATCAAGCAGTATTAGATATCAGGCAAGGAGAGTACGCAAAAGCTGCAAGATTTTTTAAAAACAAAAAGTCATTTAACTCTACTTTAGCACATATATTAAATGGAAAAAATAGTGCGACCTGTAATGAAAACAATGCTGATTGCTACTATCTAAATGCCATTGCTTCAGCAAGATCAGTAGATAATGATGCTGCAATTGCTAACTTAGCAAAAGCTATTAATGCAAATGATGCTTATAAAAAAGATGCCACTAAAGATTTAGAATTTGTTAATTTAAGAACAAATGAAGCATTTATTGCATTAACCAAATAATAATGCAATAGATCATAACAAATATTAATAGCTCCTTTGGGAGCTATTTTTTTACAATGAAAAAAACCTCAGAACCTACTTTCATAATTATTGGTGCTATGAAATCAGCAACCACGTCATTGTATACCTATCTGAAACAGCACCCAGATCTGTTTATGACACATATTAAGGAACCTATGTTCTTTAATAACTTAAATAAGCATAAGGATTTTGTAGTAAAAGGAAGAAAACCAAAAAAAATTACAACCTTAAAGGAGTACTATTCATTATTTAATGATGTAAAAAAAGAAACAGCAATTGGAGAGGCCTCCCCCTCTTATTTATACAATAAACAATGTGCCGCTTTAATCAATAAACATCTTCCCAAGACTAAAATTATTGCAATAATAAGACAACCTGTGGAAAGAGCTTATTCCAACTATCTACATGCAAAACGATCTGACAGAGAGCCAATCAACAACTTTGAAGATGCTCTTAATTCTGAAGAAAAACGAATTAAAAACAACTGGAGTCCGCTTTATCATTACAAAGCACAAGGTTTTTATTACAAACAACTAAAAAGATATTATAATTTATTTCCTAAAGAACAGATTAAAATAATTCTATTTAAAGATCTCATTACTAATCCTGAAAAGGTCACAAAAGAAGTGTTCAAATTCTTAAGAATTGATAACACATTCGTCGCTGACACATCAAAAAAAGCAAATGTTTCTGGAAAGCCTAAAGGTTTGTTTGGGTGGCTAATAATGAAAATGAGGAAATACAATCTTATCCCCAATATTGAATTTGGCAGAATACTGCCTAAATTTATGATAAGTATCATTCTAAAAATGATTTATGCAAAACCTGATAAGATTAGCAATAATTTTGTTGCTAAACTTACCAAAAAGCATTACCAGGAAGACATAAAAAAATTAGAAACTCTAATAGCAAAAGATCTGTCTCATTGGTTATAGTTTCTTCTGATAAACACCTTGATCATAGACACCTAAAAGGCTCCCTTTAATGCGCTCATAAATTAATTTATCAGAAATAAAATCAACAGCGGTAACATCCAAAATAATAACAGGAAAATCGTTCTGTTTTCTTAAATAATCAAGATATCTTTCTTGAATACTTTGCAAATATGCGTCAGAGATGTTTTGTTCGAAATGCCTCCCTCTCTTCTTAATATTCTTTTGTAATCTGACAATATCAGCATATAAATAAACTAACAAGTCAGGTTTTGGTAAAGATGCATACATTATGTCAAATAGGCGATTAAAAAGTTGCATCTCATCATTCTGAAGATTATTATGTGCAAACAATTTAGACTTTATAAAAAAATAATCTGATATAATCTGAGGCTGGAACAGATCCTGTTCCTGCAAGTTTCTAAGTTGATGATACCGCTCTGCCATAAAAAAAAGCTCCAAAGGAAAGGCATGCCTATCTGGTGCTTCATAGAATTTTGGCAAAAAAGGATTCTCAGCAAATTCTTCAAGTATCAATCTTACGTTAAAATCAGCTGAGAGCATAGTTGCTAGCGTAGTTTTACCACTACCAATATTTCCTTCAATAGCAATATACTTATACTGCATATTCTACTACATCTTCCGTATCTTTTGACTCATTAAATAGCTCAGAAACAGTTTTATTATATTTTGGATGAATTACATCCGGAGCAATATCGTTTAAGGGATGTAATACAAAATTTCTTTCGTGCATATGCTTATGAGGAATACACAAATGAGGAGTTTCAATGATTTCATTATTAAAAAAGATAATGTCAATGTCAATTAATCTTTGTCCCCATTTTTCGATACGTACTCTGCCTAATTGATTCTCAATCTTAAGTGCAGCAAATAATATATCTTCAGCTGAAAGCAAAGTTTCCACTTTTATTATCTGATTCAAATAATTTTCTTGTCCGTCAACTCTCCAGGGTGTGCTTTCATAAATCTTGGAACAAATATTTATCTTTCCAATATGCTCTGATATTTCGTTAACTGCATGAGCAATAAATTGCTCCCTTTCTCCTAAATTACTGCCTAATTGTAAATATACTTTGTTCATGTTTCAAAAATCACTCAAATATAACAGAAAAAA
>PCBP01000076.1 GCA_002730985.1 Flavobacteriales bacterium
CAGCTGGCACAGCTATTTAAAAGAAGATGTGGAGTTGGAGTTGATATCTCCAATCTACGCCCGGCAGGAGCTAGAGTATCTAATGCTGCAAAAAGCACCTCCGGAGCGGTTTCTTTTATGAATCGATTTTCAAATACGACTCGTGAGGTGGCACAAAATGGTAGGAGAGGAGCTTTAATGCTATCTATGGATATCGCTCACCCTGATGTTGAGGATTTTATTACCATAAAACAAGATTTACAGAAAGTAACAGGAGCTAATATATCTATTCGACTTTCTGATGATTTCATGAAGGCTGTTGAGGGAAATTCGGATTATACTCATAAGTGGCCAATTGAATCAGATAATCCTAAATTTACTAAAACTGTCAAAGCTAGGGAGCTTTGGGATACTATCATTAAGTGCGCACATAATACTGCTGAGCCAGGGTTGATTTTTTGGGATCGCCAGCACTGGTATTCTACTTCTTCGGTATATCCTAAGTATAAGAACACATCAACTAATCCATGTTCTGAGATCGCTATGCAGGGGGGGGATAGTTGTAGATTAATTGCGATGAATCTTTATAATTTTGTAGATAAACCTTTTACTGAAGACGCTAAATTCTTAATGGAAGATTTTTATAAAGCGACCTATGAAGGACAAAGATTGATGGATGATTTGGTGGATTTAGAAACAGAAGCTATAGGAAGAATTTTAGCAAAAATTGATGCTGATGATGAACCGGATGAGATCAAGGCTGTAGAAAAAGAAACTTGGGAGTTATTACTAAAAACAGGCATCGAGGGCAGAAGAACAGGGTTAGGATTTACTGCGCTTGCAGACATGGTTGCAGCTCTTGGAATGGCTATTGATTCAGATCAAGCCATTGCAAAAGTAGAAGAGATAATGAAAGAAAAATGTAGAGCTGAATTTGACAGTTCTATTGACATGTCTTTAGCAAGAGGAAGTTTCGTTGGTTTTGATGCAAAAATCGAGAAAACATCAGAGTTTATTCAGATGCTAGGAGAGGAGTTCCCTGATGTCTATGAAAGAATGATGAAATTTGGAAGAAGAAACATTTCAATTAGCACAGTTGCCCCAACAGGCACTTTAAGTATGCTTGCCCAAACTTCATCAGGAATTGAACCTGTTTTTATGACTCATTATAAAAGAAGGAGAAAACTAAATGAGCAGGATAAAGAGGCAAAGGTAGATTTCATTGATGATTCTGGAGATAAATGGCAAGAGTTTACTGTATATCACCACAATCTAAAGACGTGGATGGATATCACTGGTGAAACAGACATCACTAAGAGCCCTTATGTTGGCAGCACAGCTCCTGAGATTGACTGGGTAAAAAGAGTTGAAATGCAGGCTGTAGTTCAAAAGTATGTAACGCATTCAATTAGCTCTACAATTAATTTACCAAATGATGTTTCACTTGATGAGGTAAGTAATATTTATCTGGAATCTTGGAAACAAGGTACTAAAGGCATTACGGTTTATCGTGATGGATCAAGATCTGGTGTGTTAGTTTCAGCAGATGATAAAAAAGCGCCTACATTAGATAATGCTGAATTCAAAGAAACCAAAGCCCCTTCAAGACCACAGAGGCTAGATGCAAAAGTTGTTCGTTTTCAGAATAATAAAGAGAAATGGATTGCCGTAGTAGGGTTGTTAAATGGGAGGCCTTATGAGATTTTTACTGGTAAGACAGAAGATGTTTTTAATATGCCCCCTGCTGTTGAATATGGTTGGGTTATAAAAAACAGAAAAGAGGATGGCTCTTCTCAATATGATTTCCAATATGAGGATAAGGATGGCTATAAAGTAACTATGGGGGGCTTATCTCGTTCATTTGATAAAGAGTTCTGGAATTATGCTAAACTTATATCAGGAGTATTAAGACATGGGATGCCACTACATTATGTTGTTGATTTAATTGGCAAGATGAACCTTTATGACAAAAATATCAACACATGGAAAAGTGGTGTTGTAAGAGCACTTAAAACATTCATTGCTGATGGCACAAAAGTTAGTGATCATATGTGTGGTGAATGCGGAGATGAAGGTTTAATTTATGAGGAAGGATGTCTTAAGTGTGTAAGTTGTGGATATAGTAAATGTGGGTAAATTATTGCTAGAAAGATTTATATAAACCCGTCAACTGACGGGTTTTTTATTATTAGTTAATTTATAAATTAGCACATTATCTTTGTTGATTATCTTATTGCACAATTTTATTGTTTATTTGTGCTAATGAAAACTCTTGCAAATATTTCTTTAATTTTCCTGTTCATTAGTTGTGCAAATATGGTTGCTCCAACTGGGGGAGATAAAGATTTGGATGCTCCAAAACTCTTAAATACAGTAATCACCGAGGATTCTAGAAATATTATCAAGAGAACTATTATATTTAAATTTGATGAGTATATCCAATTAAACAGATGGGAGGAATACTTTTATATTTCTCCTCCTATAAAGAGAAGCCCTAAAAAGCAAATAAAAGGGAAGTCACTTCTGCTAACTATTGAGGATACTTTAAATGAAAATACTACTTATCAGGTTAATTTAAGTTCATGTATTAAGGACAATAATGAAGGAAACATTTTAGACACCTTACAGTATAAATTTTCAACACATGATATCTTTGACACCCTTACTCTTAGTGGCACTTTGCAAGATGCTTATACATTACAGCAATTAGATAATGCTTGGATTATGCTTTTTAATGAGGGTTTAAATGACTCCCTTATTTTTAAAGGCACACCTAATTATATTGGTAAAACAGATAAAAATGGAATCTTTCATTTTCCTAATTTAAAAAGCAGTAACTATAAGATTGTGGCGCTTACTGATTTTGACTTTATTTATAATAAGCAAGAAAAAATAGCTTTTTTAAATCGTTTAGTCAATCCCGAGATTGATAGTTTTATTTCACTGTTTGCTTTTGATCCAATAATTAGTGTTGATAGTATGTCTAGAGGTCTTGTGGCGTTAGAATCAGATAGCATCATAGACTCTTCTATGGATTCTGTTTTTATAAAAGAAGCATTACCTGTTGGTAGGTTAAAAATAATTACTAATGAAAAAACACCTTGTATTTTTCAATTATTGCAGAATGAAGAAGTGAAAAGAGAAGTTTATTTTAGTAAAAAACCATATTTAATTGAGGGAGTTAATCCTGGAGATTATCAGTTAAAATATATTGCTGACAGCAACCAAGATAGCCTATGGAATACTGGGATTTGGGAAATGAGAATACAGCCAGAAAGAGTGGAAAATTATCCTTCTGAGATTACAATTCGTTCTAATTGGGATCTAGAGTTAGAGTGGATTATTGGAGAATAAAATCATCTCTATCTTTTAAAAAATTCATTTGTCTTCTTTTGAGTATTAGATTGTCCCAAGAGAGTTCAATTTGTAATACCTTCTCTTCATTTTTTGGGGCACAAAGCAGCTCTTTTCCAAATGCTCCAAATATTTTAGAGTGCCCATTGAATAGGATGCCATCTCCATCTTTCCCTATTCGATTTAATCCAATAGTGTAGCACTGATTTTCTATTGCTCGGGCTTTTAGAAGTGTATCCCAAGCATCAACTCGCTTAGTTGGCCAGTTCGCTAGATATATTAAAATATCATAATCTACATCATTTCTGGAAAAAACCGGGAAACGCAGATCGTAACAAATGAGTGGAAGAATTCTCCAGCCATCGATTTCAATAATTAACCTCTCTTCTCCTTTTGTAATATTCTTATGTTCTTTTGCAAGAGAGAATAAATGTCTTTTGTTATAAATTGAGACATCTCCATCTCTTGAGATCCATATCAGACGATTATATACTTTGCCATTCTCTTGAATCATTAAACTCCCACAAATAGCACATGCTCTTTTTTGGGCAACTTCTTTCATCCAGTTTAAAGTTCGGCCATTCATAGTTTCTGCTAAATGACTGGAAGCAGGACAGAATGCTGTGTTGAACATTTCAGGTAATAGAATAATATCTGTTTCTTCTATGCGAGAGATTAATGCTGAAAAACGAGAAAGATTTTTATTTATATCTTTCCAAGAAATATCAGATTGGATTAATGATATATTTAGATCCTTTTTCATAATAACAAACTTAAAAAAAATAGGTCAAATTTGAACAGAAATTAAGTTAGAGTTAGCTTATTGTATTAACTTAATAATTGCATGCAGTGTTGCATGTATAATCTATATCTATACTAAAAAGAGATCTGCTCAGGTTAGCAGGTCTCTTTTTAGTGTAATTTGAATTATGAGTTATTCTGTAAATATAATTTGTGTAATTTTTTTATAATAATATGAGCATAAGCCCACATTAAGCGCTAATAACATTCCAGTTTCTATATTTTCATGCATCCTATTATCAAAAAATACATGCATAAAGAAAATATTAAAAATAATAGGTAGCAATAATAATAATCCTCCCATTCTTGTTTTTGGGACAATCATTAATATTCCAGCAATAATTTGAAAGATTGATATTAGTCTAAGAAAGCCTGATTGTCGCATTGTGTTCATGGTAATCTTATATCCGATCGGGGCTTCATATGAGTTCTTTTCTACTATAGTGCTAATAATTTCCTCTTTAGAGATGTCTTTTAATTTTATAGGCATTTTATCTATTCCTTTGTAGATAAAAAATATTGCTAGCATGATAGTCAGTATTGTGTGGATAGTTTTTCGCATAATTTTATTGTTTATTTAATAATATGTTAAGAGTTATTAAAATAGATTGTTATTTTTTCTCTTTTATAATTGATCTAAGATATTTAGACATCTTATTAATTGGGTTTAAAAATGGATTTATCAGGTTGCTTAAGAATGAATTATAGTTAAGGTTTTCTTTAGGAATACCGAAATTAACTTTAGAAGTAGATGCTGAAAGAACTAAAGTTCCAAAAAGATAATCCCATATAGCTAATTTAGAACCCATATTTTTATTAAAGTGACGAGGATTGCTACTATGATGTATCTGATGTTGAAAAGGGCTTATGAATATAAACTCTAAATATTTGGGATATCTTAATTTAACATGCGAATGTCTTAAGTTGGCACCAAATAGAAGAAATGCAAAATGAAATACATTTACCCCTAGGAACAAAAGTTTATCAATACTATGGGAAGATAAATAGTCAAAAAATCCTGTAACTAATCCGAATATAATAATACTTCTTATATTATTTATTATTAATTCTATAGGGTGGATTCTATACTGAGTAATTGGATTTAATGAGGTGGCTGAATGATGTATTTTATGGAATTCCCAAAGGAATGGGATTCTATGCATCAGTAAGTGGACTATATAAGAAAGAAAATCGCCTATAATAGTAAGAGTAATTGTATATAGTATGATCGTCTGTGTAACTCCAAGTGAATAATTTGGGAAACCAAATATTTCTAAAAGTAATTCATTAGTATAAAATGCTATGTAGAAACCTACAATAATGTAGGGTCCAATCATAACTATTTTAATTAGGGAATTAAAACAGAAAAGTGAATAGTCTACAAAAGCAGATTGGCTCATCCATACCTTCTTAGGGAATAAATATTTAAGAAATGATGTTTTAATATTACTACTTTTATAAACATAATAGGCTAAAATCATGGATGTTATTAAGTAGAGGATATGTATCCTTTTTTCTGTATTTATAAAGTAAGACAGAGACAATGATATTGTTGCTTCTATTAGGTAGTAGGCTTCTTTTATCCAATCTATATTCATAATGGATGCAAATATATATTATTTAAATTAAGTCTAAATAAAAATATTATTTAAATTAAGTCTAAATAAAGAAAATATTTTTATTTTTGTCGCATAATAATAAATCAAATTAAAAATTAAAAAAAGAAAAATGAAATTAGAAAATTTATTTAAAAGTGTATTATTTTCGAGCTTAATTATACTAAGCTCATGTTCAAAAGATAGTCCAACACCAGCTCCTACAAATCTTGATTGTAATGGAGTAGAAAATGGAACATCTTTAACAGATGATTGTGGAGATTGTCAACAAGCATATATATATGATGTAGTTAGTCATACTGTAACATTGTTAGATGATACTACAGGTGTTGTTTTAGCAGGACCTACAGAAATGCTTATTATGCCAAATAACCCTATGAATCCTTATTGGAATGCGAATTGTGCAGGTAGCACTTATACTTTTTCATACCAAGGTCAGTCTACTGTAAGTTATGGAGGGCAAACTGCAAGATTAATCATGGCCTCTGAAATGCTAACGGCAGTAAATAGTTCTTCAACTACTCTAGCAGATTTGCTGTCTATGTGGAGTAATGATGGCTGGATTTGGGCAAGTGATGATGCTAATGCATCTTCTAAAAATGTTGGTGGAAAAACTGCTTCAGCTAGTGAAACTCCATTAACTAGTTCAGAATCATCTGCTGTAATCGATAAGTTTGTTGCATGGTTTACTGATTATTCTGATAATGTAGCACAAATCATGGATGGAGATGAAATAACTCATCCTGCTATGGCTGGAACTGCTGGATGGGTTGAAAATCGTGAGCTTAATGCTCATGGATTTGAGTATGATCAATTTGTAGCTAAAACTTTAATTGGTGCAATGTGTCTTGACCAAGTTGTTAATGGGTATTTAAGTCCAACAAAATTAAATGTAGATAATACTGACAGATCAGGTGGCTATACTTCTATGGAGCATCATTGGGATGAAGGGTTTGGCTATGTTTATGGTAAATTTGGTCCAGAAAATGCGGAAGGAGACTTAAGTACTGATGGATTATTAGGAAAGTACTTAAACAAATCAGGTTTTGAAGCTGAAAAAGAAGCTGTATTTAATGCATTTATTGCTGGAAGACAAGCTATAGTAGATATGGACTATACTGAAAGAGATGCACAAGCATTAATAATAAAAAATAACTTATCAGTTGTAGTTGCTCAAAAAGCAGTTGACTACTTAACTGGTGCTGCGGCTGATGTTGCATTATTAAATGGTGATTATTTCCACGGCTTATCTGAAGGTTATGGATTTATTATGAGTTTGCAATTCACTAATTTTAATGGAATACCATACTTTACACACGCTCAAGTTATGGATATGATTGCTGCGTTAGAAGCCGGAAATGGATTCTGGGACAGAACATCAATTGAATTATTAGATATGGCTAGTACTATTCAACTAGCTGCAGGATTATAAATTGAAAACAAGTTTAATAGAAAAAGAGGAGGTTCTTACTTCCTCTTTTTTTCTATTTTTTTAAATAAAAGATTATGAGAGAAAAATTATTATTTATTTTAAGTTTTATTGTAATATTATCAGGTTGTCAAAATTCAACAAACAATGGAGATATAGATCCAATATTAGGATCTCGCAGTGAGTTGCTTGAAAATGTAACAAATAATATTATTTTACCAGCTCACGAAAATTTAAAGGATGAAATTGTAAATTTAAATGCTAAAGCACAAGATTTTACAAATAATCCAAATTCATTGAGTTTTAGTAAATTAAGAAATGCATATGTACAAACATACATTTCATGGCAATCTGTAGAAATGTTTTCTACTGGTAAAGCTGAAGAAATAGATTATGTAAAAAGCATGAATACATACCCTTGTAGTCCAGTGCGAATTAACACTAACCTAGAAAGTCAATCATATGATTTAAATCAGAGTAACTATCCTAGTTGGACAGCTCAAGGATTACCTTCATTAGATTATATGTTATATGGATTAGATTTAGATTCTAATATGATTTTAGATTATTATATAGGCATTGATGGAACAAAATATTTAGATTATTTAAATAATGTGATTACTCAAATGGAGACTAATAC
>PCBP01000027.1 GCA_002730985.1 Flavobacteriales bacterium
AAATTAGCACCATATTTGAAATCTTAAAGTATTTAGATAATGAAAGAAGTAGTAATTGTATCTGCAGTACGAACTCCAATTGGAAGTTTTGGAGGCTGTCTATCATCAGTATCAGCAACACAATTAGGTGCTATTGCTATTAAAGGTGCACTAGGTAAGATAGGAATTGACAAAAAGACAGTTGATGAAGTCTTTATGGGCAATGTTTTACAAGCAAACTCAGGACAAGCTCCAGCTAGGCAAGCAGCCATCTTTGCTGGAATCCCAGATAATGTCCCATGTACAACAATAAATAAAGTTTGTGCATCAGGCATGAAATCAATTATGATTGCCGCACAAACAATTGTTTGTGGGGATAATGATGTTGTAGTTGCTGGAGGAATGGAAAGTATGTCGAATGTACCTCATTATTTTGCGAAAGGAAGAACAGGGCAAAAATTAGGTGATATGAAGATGTTTGATGGAATGGTAAAAGATGGTTTGACAGATGTCTATGACAAAGTCCATATGGGTATTTGTGCTGAAACTTGTGCCAAAAGCATGGAAATTAGCCGTGAAGAACAGGATGCTTTCGCTATTGAATCTTATAATAGGAGTGCAAGATCATGGAATGAAGGCAGATTTGAAGATGAAGTAATACCAGTAGAAGTTCCTCAAAGAAAAGGGGAGTCTTTGATTATCTCAGAAGATGAAGAATATAAAAATGTAAGACTAGAGAAAATACCTGCCTTAAGACCAGTATTTGATAAAGAAGGTACAATCACTGCAGCTAATGCCTCTACATTAAATGATGGTGCTTCCGCCCTTATCTTAATGAGTTCAGATAAAGCAAAAGAACTAGACATTACGCCAATTGCAAGAATTAAAAGTTATGCAGATGCTGCACAAGAACCCAAGTGGTTTACAACTGCTCCTGCAAAAGCTTTACCGATTGCTATAACTAAGGCAGGATATACTAAAGATGATATTGATTATTATGAATTAAATGAAGCATTTTCAGTAGTAGGGCTAGCTAATATCAAGATGTTAGAACTAGAAGCAAATAAAGTTAATGTAAATGGTGGGGCTGTCTCTTTGGGGCATCCTCTTGGAAGTTCTGGGTCAAGAATTATTGTTACTCTAATAAATGTTTTGAAACAAAATGGAGGTAAGATTGGTGCAGCAGGAATCTGTAATGGTGGCGGTGGTGCCTCTGCAATGGTTATTGAATTAGTATAATGCAGTACGGAATCTCAAATCTCTCTATAATTCCTATGCGAAGTGAAGGTGCTGACCAGTCAGAAATGGTGAACCAGATATTATTTGGCGAGCATTTCAAAATTCTAGAAACTCGTAAGAAATGGAGTAGAATTCGCTTAGCCCATGACAGCTATGAAGGATGGATCTGCAATAAACAATGGCTAAATATTCCAGAGGAAGATTACAAACAACTAGATAAAGATGTGTCTACAATCACTACTGACATCTTAGATATCATCACAAAAGACCACCATCAACCTATAGTCATTGGAAGTATTCTGCCTTTCTATAAAAGTGGACATGCGCTTATAAATAATGAAATGTACAAATTTGATGGACATATAACTCCAGGTTTCGTTAATAAGGAAAAATTAATTGAGAATGCTTTAATCTATTTAAATGCTCCCTATTTATGGGGAGGTCGCTCTCCAATTGGTATTGACTGTTCTGGTCTGACTCAGATGATATACCGCCTACAAGGAATTGATTTACCAAGAGATGCTTATCAGCAAGCGAAGGTTGGAACTACCCTTAGTTTTGTAGAAGAAAGCGAACCTGGAGACTTAGCATTCTTTGATAATAAAGAAGGTGAAATTACTCATGTTGGAATGATTCTAAAAGATAACCACATTATACACGCATCTGGAAAAGTAAGAATTGATAGAGTTGATCAACAAGGAATCTTTAATACTGAAATAGGAAATCATACCCATAAATTAAGATTGATAAAAAGCATTTGCTAAGATGCAGAACATCCCTTTAGCTGAACGGATCCGACCTAGAAAACTATCAGAAGTAATAGGACAAAAACATCTTATTGGAAAGAAAGGAACTCTTGAGATTGCAATAAAAAACAAACTAATCCCTTCAATGATACTATGGGGACCACCAGGAGTTGGAAAGACTTCTCTATCTAACCTAATAGCCAAAGAACTAGATAGACCCTTCTACACTTTATCTGCTGTTAATTCTGGAGTTAAAGATGTTCGTGAAATTATAGAGAAAGCCTCTTCACTCGGTCTGTTTGGAAACAATATCCCAATCCTATTTATTGATGAAATCCATAGGTTTAGTAAAGCTCAACAAGATTCCTTATTGGGAGCCGTTGAAAAAGGTATAATAACACTTATTGGTGCCACAACAGAAAACCCTTCTTTTGAGGTTATATCTGCCCTACTCTCTCGCTCTCAAGTATATATACTAGAATCATTGTCAGAAGATGATTTACAAGAACTACTAGATAGAGCGATAACCCATGACAATATCTTAAATAAACTAAATATTACGCTAGAGGAAACCCAATCTCTAATACAAATATCAGGTGGAGATGCTAGAAGACTGCTTAATATCTTAGAGCTAGTTGTTAGTTCAACAAATGCAAAAGAAATTATACTCACAAATGACCTGGTAATTGAGAAAACACAGCAGAATATAGCCCGTTATGATAAAAATGGCGGACAACATTATGATATCATTTCTGCATTTATTAAGTCCATAAGAGGAAGTGATCCAAATGCAGCTATTTACTGGCTTGCAAGAATGATTGAGGGAGGGGAAGATGTAAAATTTATCGCCAGAAGACTCCTAATTTTAGCATCAGAAGACATTGGAAATGCTAACCCAACTGCATTAATAATGGCTAATAATTGCTTTCAAGCAATAAATGTAATTGGTCCTCCTGAATCTAGGATTACATTAGCACAAACTGTTATTTATCTAGCCTGTTCTACCAAAAGTAACTCTGCCTATACAGCAATCAATGAGGCTCAAAACAAGGTGAGAGATAGCGGGAATCTATCCATTCCCTTGCATTTACGCAACGCCCCTACTAAACTCATGAAGGACCTAGGTTATGGAAAGAACTACCAATATTCGCACAAAAAGGGTAATGATAGCCAAGAATTCTTACCAAAAGAAATTACTGGTAATACTTTCTACAACCCTGCTAATAATAGCAAAGAAAATACGTTTAAAGATAGACTAAAAAAACTTTGGAAAGGAAAATATAATTATTAATCTATCTTTGTCAAATGAAAAGACTGCTTTCTATTTTATTAGTGACTCTTCTGCTATTTGCTTGTAAAAATGAGTTGGAATCCCCCAACTGGGATGTAGAAATGATCATCCCTTTAGTCCATACTAAAATGAACATAGATAATATACTTTCAGATACCAATCTGAATATCTTAGAAAGCAATGAAGGCTTTATCCACTTGGTATATGAAGAAAATATTATAGATATAAACTTGGATACATTAATTAAGATTAATGCTATTACAGATGAACAAACACATACTCTAGATTCCGCAAGTTTTGCTGATGTAGTTATTTCTGATACAGCAACAATAGGAGAGACAATTTCTGAAATACCATTAGGAACACTACTTTTTCCTGATGGAAGCACTAATAATATCCCAGCATTATTCGGTGTGGCTAGTGGAGATACAATTAATATTGATGCAAGTGAATATTTCGAGACCATGAATCTATATAGAGGGATGTTAATTGTTGAAATCATGAATGGCTATCCAACAGATATCTCAAATGTTAGCTTAACATTAATTAATGCTACAAATCAAAGTATTATAGCTACATTCTCTTTCCCATTAATACCATCAGGTAACATTGCATCTGACAGTGTATCGATTGCAGGTCAAACAATAGATGATAACCTTTTTGCCATACTAAACAATATGGACATTAACGCTAGTAACGGTCCAGTATTAATAGATTATTCAGATGCAATTATTACAACTATAAATATATCAGATCTGGGGATTACAGAAGCAACGGCTATATTCCCAGAACAGCAATTAACTGAGACTCTAAAAGAGAATAACTTTAATTTAGGAGGTGCCCAAATAGAAGAGATTGGCATTAAAGAAGGGACGGTAACTGTAAATGTACTAAGTACACTGCCAAATGGGAAGATGGTTTACAATATACCATCCTTAACAAAAAATGGAATTCCTTTCACTACTGGAGATATGATTATACCCGAAGCAACAAATACAAACTTAACTTCTTTCTCTTTCAATTTTGAGGGCTATATATTAGATCTTACTGGTCAAGAAGGACGTTTAGGAGGTGATACAATAAACACTATATACACTGAATCTTATACTTTTATTGATTACACCGGAACATTAGAGACCATTAATTATACAGATAGTTTCTATTCGTTTGTGGAATTTGATCTTACAACTGCATACGCAAAGGGTTATATGGGGCAAGATACTATCGAAATAGAGCCTATAGAGAATAATCTTAATTTCTTTAACAATATAATTGCTAATAATTTAGAGCTCAAAGAGGTAGATTTAAAACTTAATATTGATAATTATATAGGTGCAGACCTTCAACTTAATCTACTTGAGTTAAAAGTAATAAATGATAGAACAAATGAAGAGGTTAACCTGGCTGACAATGAAATACTAGATGTTAATACAGCAACCCTATCAAATAATAATCTTCCAATAAATCATACTATTAACGAATTAATAATACCCGCTGAAGATTTTGTGAGCATCTTACCAAATAAAGTCATAAGTACTGCCAGTATTTACCTTAACCCTAACGGACAGACTAGTGCGCAAGGATTCTTCTATCCCGAATATCCAATACAGGCTAATATGAGTATTGATATTCCGCTTAGTCTATTTGCAGAAAACCTAACTTTTATTGATACCGCTGAAGTTAATCTACCGAATAGTGATGAGTATATTATTGAAAAAGTTTATCTTAAAATAGAGAATGGATTGCCATTTGAATCTAATATCAAACTTATATTGCTTGATGAAAATAATCTAATCATAGATACTTTACTAAATAATGCTATAATTAATGCTGCCCAAGTTGATGAAAATAATATTGTAGTAAATAGCACTAATACTAACTTAGAAATAGAATATAAAGATTTCACAAGTGTTAAAAAGATGATATCGCACTCTACCTTTACCACCCGACCTATCAACCAATTTATTGATATATACTCACATTATGAGATAGATATTAATTTAAGTGTTAAAATTAGCAATACAATAGGTAAATGATGAAAAGACTTATCCTATTAATTCTTCTCCCCTATACATTAATTGCACAAGAAAATCAGTATAATATAACTTGGGAGAGTAACTTACTATTTGAAAGTAATGGTTTACATAGGGCATTCCTAAATAGCATGCTCTTTGGTGGGAACATCACAGATGTTATGAAATCCGAATGGATAGCCTCTGGAAATAAAAACAATATCATTAATTCAAATATAAGCAATGGACTAAGTATAACTTATAATTCTAATAAAGAAAATATAGGATTCAGTTTCACAGATGTAAACATCTTAAATGTTAGTTTTACAGATGACCTTTTGCGTTTAGCTTTTGAAGGTAACTTTCATCATCAAGGAAAGATTCTAGATTTCTCTGGGACAAGTATTAGAGCTAACAGATTTCAACAATATAAAGTGACTTATGGTAGAGCAAGAAAAAATCTAAAGATTAATGGAGGCGTCTCCTATCTAGCAGGAAATCATCATCTATCTTATCTAATTGAGAATGGCAGTCTATATACTGCTCCTCTTGGAACTTATCTAGATGTAGAATACAGCATGAATGCTTTCATCACTGATACTTCAAATCTCTCAGCATTCACAAATAATGGCAATGGCGTAGCCTTTGATTTTAGTACTGATATAGATATGCAAAAATATCAAATACACTTCTCCCTATCAAATCTAGGTTTTATAATGTGGAATACATCCTCTGTTACCTTAGCAACTGATAGTACATTCAGCTTTCAAGGAACAGAAGTAGACGACATCTTTAACTTTAATGATTCTGTATTAGATGCAAATAATATACAAGACGATATAATTAAGACCAAGAACAATCCTTTTAAATCATATATACCAGCTACTGTAATATTATCAGTATCAGGGAGTACAGAATTTAAATATCTTAAAACCTACAATGCAGGCATTATTGCAAAATGGCAGCCTTATATGGATAACACATTATTATCATTTTCTAAAATCAATCAGGGTTTCAGGGAATCAAACTATAAGCCCTTATACTATATCCACTCAGTCTTTAATACAAGATACTATGATGTTTTGCCAAGCCTGAGTTATGGTGGATATAGTGAAAATACTCAAATTGGTTTGGCAATATCAAAAGGAAAAAAGAATAAGTTTGTAATTGGGACACATCATCTAGAAGATGTTTTTAATGGCGACAAAGCAGAAGCTGTAAGCCTATACTTTAACATACAAATAAAATTTTAATATGCTATCAAAAATCAATAACATTAAGCACCAGAAGAGTGGCAACTTCTTCTTAATGGCAGGTCCATGCGCTATTGAAGGAGAAGGTATGGCAATGGAAATTGCAGAAAGAATCCTTTCTATAACCAATAAACTGGAAATCCCATTTATTTTCAAAGGAAGCTACCGGAAGGCAAATCGTTCAAGGCTAGATTCATTTACTGGGATCGGTGACAAATTAGCATTAGAGATCCTTAGCAAGGTAGGGAAACAATTTAATATCCCTACTATAACAGATATTCACAACCCTGAAGAAGCTAAGATAGCAGCAGAATATGTTGACATACTACAAATCCCTGCATTCTTATGCCGCCAAACTGATTTACTAATAGCAGCAGCTAAAACGGGGAAAGTAATAAATATCAAGAAAGGACAATTTCTTTCCCCAGAAAGCATGATGCATACGGTGAATAAGGTGAGAGAAAATGGAAACAATAAAGTAATACTGACCGATAGAGGCAGTATGTTCGGCTACCAAGATATAGTGGTAGACTACAGAGGCATACCTATCATGCAGGAATGTGGAGTTCCTGTGACTCTAGACATTACACATTCCTTACAAAAACCTAACCAAAATAGCGGCATAACAGGTGGAAGACCAGAAATGATAGAGACAATTGCAAAAGCAGGAATTGCAGCTGGAGTAGATGGCATATTCTTAGAAACTCATCCGAATCCTAGTGAAGCAAAATCAGATGGAGCCAACATGTTGCAATTAAATCAATTAGAAGAGCTACTAAGTAAACTAGTTAAGATTAGACAATCTTTATATTAACTCAATCATAAAATACTGGAATAAGAAGAAGCCCGAGCAAAAACTCGGGCTTCTTAAATATTAAAGACTAATTAACTTCTTATTGAAGAATCAGTTTCTTATTAACCACACCATTGTTTGTTGTAATCTCTAAGAAGTAAACTCCTTTAGTGTAAGTAGCTAAATCAATTGATTTAGTGTACTCTCCAACAAATTGTTGTAAGT
>PCBP01000077.1 GCA_002730985.1 Flavobacteriales bacterium
GGGGTTCCTTTAGCTAAGGTCTTATTGGAATTTGTAAAAGATTTAGAGACTTCACAATTTGTAGTTGGACATAATGTTGGGTTTGATAATAATATCATTGGTTGTGAGTTACTAAGAAATGGAATGCCTAATTTATTAGCTGATTTCCCTTGTATTGACACTAAAGATAATGCTACAGATTATTGTGCTATCCCTGGAGGTAGGGGAGGGAAGTTCAAATGGCCAAATTTAACAGAGTTACATACTAAATTGTTTGGTGAAGCTTTTGCAGAGGCACACAATGCTTCTGCTGATGTAGAAGCTACTGCAAGATGTTTTCTAGAGTTGGTCCGCTTGGAAGTCATTCCTTTCTTAGAGGCAGGGCTTAATGCTACTGAATTTAAAAAATATCAGGAAACAAATTCAGATCCTTTTAAGCTCATTGGTTTAAATATTGAGCCATATGCAGCAGATTCTTTAGGTCATGAGGAAAAGGATTTAAATGAGGACGATAGGGTTGTTTATGAAGCTTCTACTTCTCCTTTTGCTCATCTGCATGTACATTCACAATTTTCTGTTCTACAGGCTACTATTGATGTAAAAGATTTGGTAAATAAGGCAGTAGAAATGAAAATGCCGGCAGTAGGAATCACTGACCATAATAATATGTGTGGGGCTTATAAATTTATTGATGCAGTATTGAATCACCCTGTAAACGCTAGTGTAGATGACAGTAAAGAGCCTGTTTTAAAAGCAGTGTTGGGTTGTGAGCTAAATATATGTAAAGATCATCTAGATAGGTCAATAAAAGATAATGGATATCAAATCCCTTTTTTATGTAAAAACAAGAATGGATTTCATAATTTATCTAAATTATCTTCTTTGGCAAATATTGATGGGTTTTATTATGTTCCTAGGATTGACAAAGATTTGGTCAGAGCACATAAAGAAGATTTAATTGCACTAACGGGAAGCACTTATGGTTTAATTCCTAATCTAATATTAAATATTGGAGAAGCACAAGCCGAAGAAGAATTTAAGTGGTGGTTAGATACTTTTGGAGATGATTTTTATGTTGAAATTAATCGTCATGATTTAGAGGAGGAAAATCATATAAATAAGGTGCTTATTTCTTTTGCTCATAAGTATAATGTTAGGGTTATTGCTTCAAATAATGTTTATTATTTAGATAAAGAGGATGCGAATGCTCATGACATTCTACTTTGTGTAAAGGACGGGGAAATACAAGCTACTCCTAAAGGGAATGGTAGAGGGCATCGCTATGGTTTCCCTAATGATAAATTCTACTTTAAATCATCAGAAAAGATGCAGAGATTATTTGCTGATTTGCCTGAGTCAGTAGATAATATTACCCACCTACTTAATAAGATTGAATCATATACTCTTTCTCGAGAAGTTTTACTTCCTAAATTTGATATCCCTATTGAATTTATTAATAAAAAAGATAAAGAGGAAGGTGAAAGAAATGGAAAAAATGGAGAAAATGCTTATTTACGTCATTTAACTTATGAGGGAGCAAGAGAGCGTTATATAGAAATCACTGATGATATAAAAGAACGTATTGATTTTGAGTTGCAAGTAATTGAAAATTCTGGATACCCAGGTTATTTTCTAATTGTTCAGGATTTGATTAAACAAGCTAGAAAAATGAATGTTTCTGTTGGCCCTGGAAGGGGTTCTGCAGCGGGTTCAGTTGTGGCTTATTGTACTACTATTACTAATGTTGATCCTATAAAATACAACCTTCTTTTTGAGCGTTTTCTAAATCCTGAAAGGGTGTCTCTACCTGATATTGATATTGATTTTGATGATGAAGGTAGGGGGCGTATTATTAATTGGGTAGTTAATAAATATGGTAAAGAGAATGTAGCACAGATTATTACTTATGGGACTATGGCAGCAAAATCCTCTATTAGAGACACAGCAAGGGTTTTAGATCTGCCTTTATTTGAAGCAGATAGAACTGCTAAATTGGTGCCAGATATGACCTCGTTAGATAAAATTTTCTCTTGGGATGATAAAGGTCTAAAATCTAATATTAAGGGAGATCAATTATCTAATGCAAAGAAGTTGATTTCTTTATCTGATGGTTCTGATTTAACAGCACAGACAATTAATCTAGCTCGCAAACTAGAAGGAAATGTGCGAAATACAGGAACTCATGCTTGTGGGGTTATTATAACGCCAGAACCATTAATAGGTTTAATACCAGTAACTAGAGCAAAGGATTCTGATTTAATGGTAACTCAGTTTGATAATAGTGTTGTTGAGGATGCTGGTTTACTTAAAATGGATTTTCTTGGTCTAAGAAACCTTACTATAATTAAAGATTGTCAGAAGATTATTAAGAAGCTGCATAATATAAGTCTTGATATTGACACTATCCCTTTAGATGATGAGAAGACCTTTAAAATCTTCCAGAATGGTGAGACTTCAGGTATATTTCAGTTTTCCTCTGAAGGCATGAAGGCTCATTTGAAACAATTAAAGCCTGATAAATTTGATGATTTGATTGCTATGAATGCACTCTATCGTCCTGGTCCTATGGAGTATATTCCTAATTATATTAAGCGTAAGCATGGGAAGGAAGATATTGCTTATGATTTATCAGAGATGGAAGAGTTTTTGAGTGGCACGTATGGTATTACGGTATATCAGGAGCAAGTTATGTTGCTTTCTCAGAAGCTAGCTGGTTTCTCTAAGGGTGATGCTGATTTGTTAAGAAAGGGGATGGGTAAAAAGATTAAATCCGTACTTGACAAATTAAAACCTAAGTTCTTTGATGGCTGCGCTAATAATGGGTTTGATATTAACACAGTTGGAAAGATTTGGACAGACTGGGAGGCATTTGCTTCTTATGCCTTTAATAAATCACATTCTACTTGTTATGCTCTTATTGCCTATCAAACTGCCTATCTGAAGGCGCATTATCCTTCTGAACTTATGGCTTCATTACTTACTAATCATATGAATGATATAAAGGATGTTACATATTTTATGGCAGAGTGTAAAAGAATGTCTATTTCTGTTTTAGAGCCTGATGTTAATGAGAGCTTCTACAAGTTTGCTGTAAATAATAATGGTGAGATCCGATTTGGATTAGGAGCAGTTAAGGGTGTTGGAGAGGGAGCCGTAGAAGCAATTGTAGGAGAGAGGAAGGAGAATGGTAATTATATTTCTTTTGATGATTTTATGAAGCGTGTAGATTTACGTGCAGCTAATAAAAGAACATTAGATAGTGTAGCATACGCTGGCGGTTTTGATTCTTTTGAATTAGAAAGATATCAGTACTTTGCTAAGGAAGAAAATGGCCAAACTTATTTGGAGAATATGATTAAGTTTGGGAATAAAGTGAAGGATAGTTTAAATTCAAATCAGTTTGACATGTTTGGAGGAACTACTGAAGCTTCAATCCAGGCTCCTGTACCTTGTGATGCCGTCCCATGGACAACTATGGAAATACTTTCCAAAGAGAAAGAGGTTGTAGGTATCTATATCTCAGGGCATCCTTTAGATGATTATAAATTAGAAATAGATAACTTATGTAATGCTAATCTTTCTATGTTGCATAATATGGAAAAGATTAAAGGTAAGGAATTGCGGATTGCGGCAGTTGTTACTGAGGTTGAACATAAGGAGACTAAGGCAGGTAAGCCATTTTGTATCTTACATTTGGAGGATTATCATAGTTCTTCTAGTTTTTATCTTTTTAGTGATGATTATATTAAATTTAAGGCTTACTTAACAGCAGGTTGGCTACTATACCTTAGTGGGAAAGTTAGAAAAAAATTCTATAATGATGATTTAGAGTTTAAGATCTCTTCAGTTGATTTACTAGCTGGAATTATTGATCAGCAGGTTAGAGACATTGTATTGAGGGTAGATGTGAATGACATCTCTGCAGCCTTTGTTGAGGAGATCGTAGCTTTAGCAAATAAATATGCAGGAAAACACTCTTTAGCACTTAATTTAGTGGACTCTCTTAATGGGTATGAGGTAGATGTGCTTTCTAGAAAGACAAAGGTTAACATTGATAAAGATTTTATAAAGCAAATAGATTCTTTAAAGAAAGTGAGGGTAAAACTAAAATAATCCTTTCTCTATCATAAGGATAAAGGATTACTTTCCGATACAGAATTTCCCAAAGATATTGCCAAGAAGGGTGTCATTAGTTACCTCCCCAGTAATGCTTCCTAGGTGCAAAAGTGCTTGTCGTATATTAATTGCTAGAAAATCTCCAGTGATACCTTTTTTGATTCCACTAATAACTGTATTTATTTCATGAAGTGTAAGTTGCAATTCGTCATAATGCCTAAGGTTGGTCACTAAAGTTTCGTTGTTGGTAATTTCTTTAGTATTTACAAAAGTTAATAGTCTCTCTTTAAGTATATCAATCCCTTTATTTTCTTTTGCCGAGATAAAAATAGCATCTTTTAAATCTCTTTCTGATTTAGAGTTCAGATCAATTTTATTCACAACAACCAATAGTTTCTCCTTATCCTCTTCTTTTACTTTATTTAAATCATTTAACTGACTGGTTATGTTATCACTAGAATCAATAAGGAAAAGGATTATATTTGATTTTTCTGCTCTTTCCATTGTCTTTTTAATACCCATATTTTCTATAGTATCATTTGTCTCCCTGATTCCTGCAGTATCTATAAATCTAAATTTGAAACCTTCAATATTTAGCTCATCTTCAATAGCATCTCGGGTTGTTCCTGCAATATCTGATACAATCGCTTTTTCTTCATTTAGCAGACAATTTAGCAGGGTTGATTTCCCAACATTTGGTGCTCCTAAGATAGCTACAGAAATCCCTTCTTTTATCACATTCCCTAGCTTAAAGGATTCTATCAGCTTTTCTAGCTCTGTCTTAATATTGGTTAGTAAATCCTCAAATTGTTTTCTGTCTGCAAATTCTACATCTTCTTCTGAAAAATCTAATTCAAGTTCAATTAATGACGCAAAATCAATGAGTTTCTCTCTTAATTTCTGTAATTTACTTGAGAATCCTCCTCTTAAGTTCTTTAGCGCTGTCTGGTGTGCAGCTTTACTTTCTGAAGATATCAAATCAGCAACGGATTCTGCTTGAGACAGATCTAATTTTCCATTTTTAAAGGCACGCATTGTAAACTCTCCAGCAGTTGCACTTCTGCATCCTTTATTAACAAGTATTTGGATGATCTTATTTTGAATATAAATTGATCCATGACAAGAAATTTCTACACTTTCTTCTCCGGTATATGATTTTTCATCTTTAAAAATACTAATTAAAACTTCATCGATTATATCTTTATTATCAATGATATTACCAAAATGGATTGTATGTGAGTTTACATTACTAATTTCTTTGCTAAAGATAGAGTTTGTAATATGTATTGCTTTATTTCCAGAAATTCTAATAACTGCAATAGCACTCATTCCTCCTCCTGTAGAGATAGCGCAAATTGTATCTTCTGGGTTAAAATATTTCATTTGGCAAAAGTATTGAAAATACTTTGTCAATAGCTATAATGTCCTAATTTTGCATAATGAATAAAAAATAAAGAGATGAGTGTATTAGTAGATAATAATTCAAGAATCATTGTGCAAGGCTTTACAGGCACTGAAGGCACTTTTCATTCAGAACAAATGATAGCCTATGGTACAAATATAGTGGGTGGTGTTACCCCAGGTAAGGGAGGACAATTGCACTTAGATAAGCCTGTATTTAACACAGTAAGTGATTCTGTCAAGGAGGTTGCTGCTAATACATCTATAATATTTGTTCCGCCAGCATTTGCCGCAGATGCTGTAATGGAAGCTGCTGAAGCTGGTATTAAAGTTATTATTTGTATTACTGAGGGTATTCCTACAAAGGATATGATAATCGTGAAAGAATACTTATCAGATAAAGATTGTGTTTTAGTAGGACCTAATTGTCCTGGAGTGATTACACCAAATGAGGCGAAATGTGGGATTATGCCAGGATTTGTGTTTAAAAAGGGAAGAATAGGGATTGTCTCTAAATCAGGGACTCTTACTTATGAAGCTGCGGATCAGGTGGTAAAGGCTGGAATTGGTATCTCTACTGCTATTGGTATTGGAGGTGATCCAATTATTGGCACTACTACAAAAGATGCTGTTGAGTTATTTATGAATGATTCTGATACAGATGGTATTATTATGATAGGTGAGATAGGTGGTCAGTTAGAGGCAGATGCTGCAAGGTGGATTAAGGAGAATGGCACAAAACCTGTTGTTGGATTTATTGCTGGCAAGACTGCTCCTGCAGGTAGAAAGATGGGTCATGCAGGTGCTATTGTAGGAGGTAAGGATGATACTGCAGAAGCAAAAATGGCTATTTTAAGAGAATGTGGAATTACTGTTGCAGAATCTCCTGCAGAGATTGGGAAATTAATGGCAGAACATATGGGTATTACTGTTTAATATAGTAAGATATCAATCTCTCTATTCTATTTTTTTGTGTCCAATGATGAATGTTGATGGTGTGGTTATTACTAAAAAATTATGACCCAAGATCAGAATCATAGTCCTCTTTATTTTTTTGTTAATAAGTGTCTTTTTCTAGTTTAAGGAGTTGTTAATTATTTCTTAATAACATATTCATAACCTTGACTTTTTTTGAAAGACTGAATGGCTCCAATTCAAGTATATTTGAGCAGTATTAATTTAATTTTTTAAAAAAATGAGAGAAAGCTATAAATTTTTGATTTTGTTAGTTGTTACTACAACTTTTGGATTGGGTGCTTTTGCCCAAAGCAACATTGTTTCACAGAGTTTTGAAGGATCTGGCACCTGGAATTATGTTGAGTTTCCAAATCCTTACACTGTTTATAGTCCTCCAGGTGATGTTTGGGGGATCTGTGGTAATACTTATGTTTCGACTCCTGGAACACCATATGTATATAATCACGGTGATGTTGTAGCTCCTTTTTTTACTACCATTTCGTCTGCTTCTGAAGGAGATCATTACTTTGGCATGCAGGATCTTGAAAACCCATATACTAACACGTTAGCTGGTTCTTGGCCAGCTAACCCCGGTAATCTTTGGCATACTTTAACTTTTGATCCAGTGACACTTCCTGGTGGAGGCACCTTCCCTATAAAGCTTGCGTTTGATTATTATACTAATGGAGCTTGGTATAATGATTATATTGGATGGGAAGTTATATGGGATAATGGTACAACTTGGAACAGCTTAACTACAGTAGGCAATTCAAGCACTAACGCGTGGACAACTGAGGAATTTACTGCCCCAGCTGGAGCTACTCATGTTAGATTAAGAGTGGCTGCGAAACAAAATGGAGGTACAGATTTTGGTGCCTTTGATAATCTGAGAGTATTTTTGGATATAGGTGACTTAACTCCTCCATCAGTAACTGGAGTAAGCGTAGTGAATGATTCTACATTATTAGTGACTACTTCTGAGACAGTTACTAATGGATCAGATATTAATAATTATGCTGGTGTTTCTGTTAGTACAGCCAGTGTTAATGCAAGTGGTGATTCAATTACTTTAAATTTATCTTCATCATTAGTTGTAGGTCAATATACTGATGTATATATTTCTGGTCTTGCTGATATTGCTACTAATGTTATGGGTAATGATATTTTCACTGTAGTATTTAATAATACTAATATTCTTTCAGGTTTAACAATTACAGAGTTAATGTATAATGATCCAGGTAACTATAATAATTTAGCTTTTATTGAATTTTATAATAATTCATCAGATACAATTGCTCTTGGTGGATTAAGAATAGATGATGCTATTACATTTGTTTTTCCTGAGTTTGATTTATTAGCTGGTCAGTATGCAATTTTAGCTAAAGGTGCTTTTAGTGGCACCTCACCATGTAATACATATCCTGCTGGTTGTGGATTTGAGACTTTCTTTGGTTTTGCTCCTAATTTTGAGTGGTATACTGGCTATCTTCATGACAATGGAGAACAGATTACAGTTTTAAATACTCAAGATGGGATAGTTGTTGATCTTGATTATGATGATGGTTGGGCTGGAGGACAAGGTGATGGAGATGGATATTCTATAGTTAGGTGTGATCCTTCATCAGACCTTAATGTTGATTCTAATTGGACTGCTGCAATTACAGTTGCTAATCCTGCATGTGGCTCTTGTACCTTAGGTCTAGGTATTGGAAGTACTACAATTTATGCTCATCCAATGGCTGCTTGTCCTGTTTTATATTTAGGATGCATGGATACATTAGCAACTAATTTTGATTCACTAGCAAATGTTGATGATGGAAGTTGCATATTTCCTAACTATATTGGTTGTACAGATAGTCTTGCAACTAATTATGACCCAATATTTACAGTTGATGATGGTTCATGTATATATCCGCTTGCTCCAATGGTAAATTTATTTTTCTCAGAGTATGCAGAAGGTAATTCAAGTAACAAATATCTAGAGATTTATAATCCAACTGCAGATACTGTTGATTTATCTCCTTATGCTTTTCCAAGTGTAGCTAATGCACCCACAACAGTTGGTACTTACGAGTATTGGAATGATTTTCCTATTGGAGCACAGATACTACCTAATGATGTTTATATTATTTCTCATCCTTTTGCAAGTTCTATAATTTTAGCACAAGCAGATCATACGCATCAATACTTAAGTAATGGTGATGACGGGTATGCATTGGTTTATGGTACTGATCCTGGAACACCTGTAGATCCTGCTACAGGAGGATATGTTATAATGGACTTTATTGGAGATTGGAATGGAGATCCAGGATCTGGATGGACTGTTGCTGGAGTACCTAATGCAACCGTAAATCATACCTTGGTTAGAAAATGTGATGTTGTACAAGGAAATAATGATTGGACTGTATCTTCAGGCACTAGTGTAGTTAATTCAGAGTGGCTTGTTTTAGCAAATGAAGACTGGAGTGATTTAGGATTTTTCACTACTTGTTCTTCTATTATATATGGTTGTACAGACTCCACAGCCTTGAATTATGATCCTAATGCAACTTTTGATGATGGCTCATGTGTTGCTGCTATACTTGGTTGTACAGATCCATTAGCATTTAACTATGATACTACTGCTACAGTAGATGATGGTTCATGTATAGCTATAGTCTTAGGATGTACAGATTCAACAGCAACTAATTATAATGCTTTAGCAAATACTAATGATGGATCTTGTACTTACTTTAATGTAGTATTAGGATGTACAGATCCAATGGCTTTTAATTACAATCCTCTTGCTAATACAGATGA
>PCBP01000028.1 GCA_002730985.1 Flavobacteriales bacterium
CTACCTCTAAGCTGATGTAATTGAGAAAGTCCAAAACGCTCTGCACTTTCAATGATCATAACAGAAGCATTGGGGACGTCTACACCAACTTCAATAACAGTAGTTGCCACCATAATATTTGTCACCCCTTCTATAAAACGTTTCATCTCATATTCTTTATCCTCAGCTTTCATACGACCATGTACCACACTTACCTGAAATTTAGGCAAAGGGAATTCTCGTTCAATAGCATTGTAACCCTCCATCAAATCTTTATAATCTAGCTTCTCGCTTTCCTCAATTAACGGAAACACTATATAAATCTGCCTTCCTAAGACAATCTGTTCTTTCATAAAATTAATAATCTGCAATCGGGAGGAATCTGTCTTCCATATAGTCTCAATTTCTTTCCTTCCAGGTGGTAACTCATCAATTATTGAAACATCTAAATCACCATATATAGTCATAGAAAGTGTCCTGGGAATAGGAGTAGCCGTCATAACTAATATGTGAGGTGGATAATCATTTTTATTCCAAAGTTTTGCTCTCTGCGCAACTCCAAACCTATGCTGCTCATCAATAACTACTAAACCTAAATTAGTAAACTTTACCTTATCCTCTAGCAAAGCATGTGTACCGATTAACAAATCAATTTCCCCATTCTCTAATTGTTGATATAAGATCTTACGTTCTTTGGCTCTTGTAGATCCCGTAAGTAAGGCCACTCTTATATCCATTTTCTCCAAATATTTAGCAATAGATTGGAAATGCTGCTGAGCCAAAATCTCAGTAGGTGCCATAAGACAAGCCTGATAATTATTATCCACAGCCATAAGCATCGTTAATAGTGCAACAAAAGTCTTCCCGCTACCTACATCCCCTTGTAATAGTCGGTTCATCTGCTGAGGATTTCTAACATCATTTCTTATCTCCTTAAGCACCCTCTTCTGCGCATTAGTCAAATTAAAAGGCAAGTGTTTTTCATAGAAATCATTAAACCCATCTCCTAAATTCTCAAAGGCATAACCCTTTGACTTTTGAGTTCTTGTTAATCTTAATTTCAATAAATGCAACTGCAAGAAGAAGAATTCCTCAAACTTGAGCCTCTTTTGCGCTCTAACTAATGACTTCGCATCTTTAGGATGATGAACATCAAAGAAAGACTTTTCTCGACTAGGTAAATTTAATCTTTTAATAAGAGAAGGTGATAAGGTCTCTTCCAATTGGCTGTCTAGTAAAGGCAATAAAGCTTTAGTTAATTTACTAATTGCTCTACTACTCAAACCTTTGGCATTTAATAATTCTGTTGAATGATAGACAGCTTGTAAGCTTGCTAAAGAATCCTGACTTTCTTCTCTGATGTCAAGCTCAGGGTGGACGATATTAAATGTCCCCTTATAAGAAGACGGTTTCCCAAAGACAATATAATCAGTATGTAACTTTACACCAGATTTTATCCATCTTATTCCTTTGAACCATACCAACTCAAGGACACCTGTACTATCCTTAAAATGAGCAATTAATCGTTTACTCTTCTTGTGTCCTTTCTCCTCAAATTTTATGATCTTTCCTTTAAGCTGAACATAAGGCATATTAGGGGTTAGATCAGAAATATTATAAATTATACTTTTATCAATATAACGAAAAGGATAGTGTTCTAACAAATCACCATATGTGAAGATTTTTAATTCCTTCTTTAAGAGCTCAGCTCTAGATGGGCCAACACCTTTTAAATAATCAATAGGAGTCTCAAGAATATGCATGCGGTAAATTTAAAGAAAACTAAATTACTAGTGCTTCTTTAAGTGAGGGCTTTTAAACATAAAAGGCAACAAATCCTGCACTTGATTTGCAATAAGTACATGATCATTGGGAGAATGCAAGATAACCTTTATCGACTGTCCTTGTTTATCCTCATACTCTGCCATTACTTGCCTACAAGCACCACAAGGAGAGATAACATCAGTTACTCCAAAACTTTTTGACAATACAGATACTGCTATAGTTTCTATTTTAATATCTGGGAATTTTGACCCAACATAAAACATAGCTACCCTTTCCGCACAAAGCCCAGATGGGTAAGCAACATTTTCTTGATTACTGCCATTTATAATCTCTCCATTCTCGAGCAAAATACTTGCTCCCACCAGAAATCCAGAATAAGGAGCATAAGCAGTCACAAAGGCCTCTTTTGCATTAGCAATAAGCTCTTGGTCCTTAATATCTAACTCTGATAAATGAGACGAAATAAAATTAAGTGTTATCTTTTTCTCTTGCATTATAAATCATATGAAAGTTTGCCCTCAAATATAAAAATAGTTTCTGGATTATTTACATAGAACTCTTGCTGTATACGATAAGCAAAATCAAAAGCTATATTTTTAGTGATTGGGTGAGATACTGAAATTGTTGATCGCAATTTATTAACTCCATTATACAAATTCAAAAAATACTCAGTAGCAATATTAGGTGTGAGTTTTGTTTTACGAATATTATAGGAAAATAAGAACTTCTGACGCAAAGTCATTTTATAACCATAAATATTCCCCTGAGTTTGCCATCTATTCCTAATAGAACAATCCAGCCTCTTAACAAGTTTATTCTTATAACTTAAATCTGAATAAAACCTGTGATTATCAGAAGCTTTAAGCTCTTTATCCCAGTTATTAGCATAACGATAACCACTCGCAAAAGAAACTCTTTTGCTCCATCTCTTTTTAAACTTAAAATCAAAAAACTGTTTAGACAATAGACTAGAATTCTCTCTATATCTGATACCTGATTTTAATGTCAGATCTATTTTCTTAACTAATTTCTTTTTAAGAGAAAATGAATACCAAGACTGTAAATCATTCTCTTGGGGAAAAACAGACAAAGAACTAATCAATAGTAAAATAATACTATTCCGAATCTTGTTCATAATAGAAAATACGCAAGTTAGCTGTATCTTTCAATAAATCAATTCTTCTCACTTCTACTCGAATAACATCAACTCCTACTCTTTCTTTTAGATCTGCTATCAATTCATCTCTTCTTTCTGGGACTATTAATTCAATCTTCTCATATGTAATATTTTTTCTACTTTGGTGCTTTAAGAGCCATAACCTCTCCATGCCATAAGTAACAAACACAATTAGCAAGTTAGCAAACACAAGCTCAGAATGACTAATTTTCTTATTTGAAAGTGCATTAACTACCGAGATACCAATCACTAAAAACAAATAAGTCATCTCCTTAATAGGAATAGGATCGGTACGATAACGAATTATACCAAAAATTGCAAAAAGCCCAAGTGCGAAACCAAGTTGTAGTTTTACACTGTCCAGTAAGACACAAAGTAAAAAGACAGTTAAACTAATCAAAAAATAGGTAAATAAATAGTCTTTATTCTTTGTTATAGGATAATAAATATATCTAACAATAACTGTAATAATTATTAGATTAAAGATAGTTTTAGTTACCATCTTCCAGAAATCTTCTGAGTCAAAAATTGGAGTGCCTAAGAACTCTAGGCCTCCAGATAATAAAATTGATAATAGTTCCATTTATGTTTGTTTTAATTTATTAATAAATAACCTTTTCTCTTTAAAACGGTTTTGTTTTAAGTTAGGATCTAATTCTAATGTACTCATACAATATTTACTAATCCTGACAGGTAAAATATGTAATTCTTTCGCAATCTTCATAAAATCAGATGACCTACTCATTCTTTCTTGTTTTACTTCAGCAATAACAATCTTCTTTAAGTCTCCAGAGCGCTCCTTATTCTCAAAAGTAAGGTCTATATCTATAGTTAAGCGTTCCTTATGTATGGAATGCACAAAAGTGATTCTACTAAAATTAATCCACTGCTTTGCCTCTACATTAATATCCTGACCTACAATTTTATTTACATACTGCTGCTGTTCTATTGTAAGTTGATTAGAAATCGAGCCTACCTTAATTCTTTTCTTTATTGTTTTTCCTTTATTATTTTTCTTCTTTACCTCAAGGAAAGTTAGATCACTACCAACATATTCCCTGAATCTAATTTTGTTTCTATTTACTCTTCCATTATGGTGATCAAGATAAAACTTTCTATCAATAGTATCATAATAAAGAGACCTATAATCATGGATAAATTTCTTATCTATTGAAAGTACTCGATAAAAAGGCTGCATTCTTTCCAATAAATCAGGAAGTTTTGCTGACTTAAAAGCAAATTTGGTATCCGTCCTACTCATTAATTTCACATCGTCCATCTCATCTAATGAAATAGGTGTAAAACCATCTATTATGTGTAAGAGATCACTCAATTATTGGTTCTTTTCAATCACAAAATCCTCAACCTTATTAGTAGAATTATTTGAACTTATCTCTATATGCTTAAAGATAGGATACTCATACTCTATACCACTACCATCAGTACTGTCAGCATAAGCGTATATTGTATAATTACCCTTTCTTAAATATTCAAAATGATATCTCCCATTATAGTCAGTTTCAAACTTATCGTCATATATACCTTCGTGATTATCTGAATATATAATAAAGACATCTTTGCCCGCATCTAACTGGAAGAAAGAAGTGTCCCATTCTCCTGAGAATGGATTTTGAGAAGTAAAGATCTTATACACCTTCCCTTCAATAACTGAGGTGCCTCCCTCTCCTGCATCTTTCTCACAAGCAATAAGAGCTATTGCTACTAAAAAAATAAATAAAATATTTCTCATGATGTTTATTGTTTTATTATTTTAACCACGGAATCTCCTGAATGCACGAAATATATCCCACTCTCCCAATTACTAATGTCAATTGACTCTACTTCATCCTCAGAATAAACTATTTTCCCCATCACATTAAAGACATTAATAGTTTGAGTAGTTCCTAATAGATAAATCCTAGTATTAGAAGGGTTTGGATAGACTCTAAAGGCAGTCTCAAAAATTATATTACTATTTCCAGATGTAGGCTGATTATCAGCCTCATAGGTATGATTCTGATATTGCATTACACCACTTCCATTTGGCACACGAGCATAACCCATATCAGTTGGCATATTTACATAATGAACAGCATCAAGTACTATGCCTGTAGGACTAGTTAGATAAACCTCCTCCTGATCAGCTGAAAGACGATATGTAGTGTGTAATCCTGTCTGACTTACTCCAGCTGTATCACACCAAATAATTAGATAATCATTAGCAGAAATGGTGACATTTGGGAAAGACCATCTGGTTAAATCATTTTCATTATCAGAAAGGTAATATCCATTTAAATTCAATGAAAAATTATTACCATTATATAACTCAACCCAATCATCATACTCTCCATCTTGATCAGGAACTGATGAAAAATTACCTGCCATGACCTCATTAATTACTAATCCACTAACAACTGCTAACTGGTGGAATTCTTTCTCTGCCCTCTCAGGAGAAAAAACTCCTGCATCATTATTTTCTGCATAAAAGTAATACTGAATATCTCTAGCATCCACATCAATATTTGCTCCGAAAACTCCATCACCAGCAATACCATCACCATGCTGCCCATCATCAAACATCTGTAATTTCTCAAACTTATCAGCAAACTTAAATCGATATCCTAAATAAGCATAATTTGAATTTGAGATTTGTGCTGTTATATTTACTGTTGTATGAGGTATAACTGATGTAGTGTTTAATGGGGTGATTATTGGAGTAGAAGCAGTAAATTCAGGAAGTGACTGCAAATATTGTATTCTAGGTGACATTAACTCGGAAATACCAATAATAGGATTAACGCCAACAGATGTAGTGATATTACTAGTGAACTCCGTATAGGTGTAGAATGTATTTGGATCTACACTAACATCTGAATCAACAATCTGCTGTAATTGATTAGCTCTTGCACTATAATTATTATTTGCAAATTGCTCATTGAGAATAGTCCGCATGTGCGCTATATACATACGCCTGTATCTATCAGAAGAAAACAGTTGATTTGTTAGTTTATTACTGAGATCGGTACTATTATGAAAAATATCTAACTCTTGCAAGTCAATATTTGTGACCGGTTGAGGTAGTCCATTAGTGAAAGTGCCAAATGCCATATTCATATCCCATAACAATGGAGAAAACCTCCCATTATTATCCTTAAACAGATAGAAATTATGAGGAATAGAATTAATTGGCCCATCTAAACAAACAGTTAGGTTTTCAAAAGCCATCATCCATAGAGCCCTATCTATATCTAATACACTCTCAATCTCATTGAAATAATTATTTAATGTATCAAGAAAATTACCAAGCTGGCCCCAGTCATTGGAAGATTGCATCTCATATGCTCTTTGATAACAATTTGTATCAGAATAATATTCTAAAATGCCTAACTGCTGCCCTAAACATCCTGGAACTGTAACGCCTGTATTTTCAGCTTTAAAAAAAGGACCTTTACGTTCATAAAAATGTTCATTTGTAAAATCATCATCGATCGACTGTACACATGTAAATAAACCAATCAAGACGCCATCTACAAATACATTTGCATAAGTAGCTTTTGGTGCAGGCATATAATTTCTCGCCATCTCATAAGTTAATACCTCACGCACAAAAGAAGGATCTCGGAAACCATTAGAAAGTTTAAGTACATTATAACCATCGATAGATTGTCCATTATTTATATAATCCAACCTTATATTCATTGGATTCTTTGCATTATTAACATTATATGAGCTATTACCTTTATATTTAATTCCAACATCCTCATCTCTCAACCCATCAATCAATATTGAGTCTGCTATTAACCTTTCTCCATTATTGTTAGCATAATAAATATCAAGTGAATCATCCCAATTAGGCTCATTAAAAAAGATTTCTATCTGACGAACTCCGATATCAAAGACATCCTGAGAAAAAGAAATGAAAGAGAAGAATATAAAAGAGAAAAAAAGAAGATATCTACACATATTTTGACTTTATAAAGTTGGCGTAAAGTTAAGAAAAAAACTACTCAAGGTATTAATATTAGTTAAGTAAAATAGGGAGACTAATTAATAATTATCTTTTTACTAATTATTTCATCTACAAAATTAATATTCATAAAGTATACTCCTTTCTCTAAAGAAGAGACATCAATACTATATTGCTGTTGTGGCTTATCATTAGCATAGATTAAAGCTCCCAGATTATTATATATTAAGATTCCTCGAATATTTTCTGCCTTATTACTTAAATATATTATATCATTACTTGGAACAGGAAATATCGTAACTTCTGGAAGCTCTGGTTCATTAATAAAACTTGGTATAGCTGATATTTTGGAAACACCTGTACTAGTAGCCACCCAGACATTGTTTTCCGAGTCAATTGCTAGACCTTTCACATTTGGACCTGCGAGTCCATCTATCACATCAAAGTCCTCCCATATACTACCATCCCAATAAGCTACAGCCCCTTCAGCTAGATAACCAACATAAATTGAAGTCCATATACGCCCCCAACTATCCATTGCTATATCTACCACAGGATTTAAAGTGTCTGGAGGAGGCATTATATACATCCGAGTATGTTGAGTAAAAGATGAATTCAAAACATCTAGGACAGATATCCCACTTGCAGTTCCTGCCCATTTATTATCCTGATTATCAACAATTAAATCTGTAGCATATTGTGATAACAACCCTGTTGAAGTGTCATATGTCGTATAATCAACACCATCGTAGTGAGTAATACCACCTAATGGTGAAGAAAACCAGATATCTCCATTTGAATCAAATGAAGTGGCATTCACCCCACTCCAATGTAAATCAGGAGAGCCTATTGATAATGAATTTGTTACTCCGCTTACATCAAGGGGGGTCACGCCCAGATTTGTCCCTATCCATACGATACCTGTACTTGGATCCTCGTCAATACTTTTAATTTGGTTACTAATCAGCGGTATACTTTGCATTGTAGTAGTAGTATAGGTAGTCCAATCAACCCCATCAAACCTACTAGCTCCAAAATCTGTTCCTATCCAAACATCCCCATTACTCATTGCACTAATAACTTTAATATTATCAGATGGCATCAAAGGATAACTAGATGTATTGTAGCTTATCCAATTAATTCCATCAAACATCTGAGCTCCATTTGATGTTCCAAACCAAATATTGTCATTAATATCTACTGCTATACATTCAACAAAATTACTAACCAATCCATCTGCTGTGGTATAATTTGTAATCGTTTGAGCGCCTAATGAAAGAGTGCATGAAATCACAAGCATTAATAATATATTCTTACTCATACTTTATATTTTTATGACTTTTAAATTCTGATTTTTATTCCTCAAATATATGAAATAAACTCCTGCATCCCAATCTGATGTTTGGATTGACCTTACATATTCAGCAGAATAAATGAGCTGGCCTAAAAAGTTTCTTACTTCAATCCTCTCATCTCCCTCAAAATATAAAATTTCAGTAAATGGATTTGGATAAATCATTGCTTTATTAAATATCTGCTCAACTGAAATCGGAAAATCATTATTAGCATTAAAAGTTGGAGTTAACATGCTGAATGATCCTGATCCATTTGGACTTCTTCCAAAAGAGATGTCATTAACTAGGGAGAAATAAGTAATCGAATCAATAACTAAACTATCTAAATTTGTAAGAACAAGTTGTTCTCCCAAATTTGATAATTGAAAATTAGCATGCATATCTCCTTGCCCTCCATCCTCATCTGCCCAAACAATTGTATATCCCTGAGCTTGAATCAAATGATTTGGTAATTCCCACTTTAATAGATTACTGTTAGGCCAATCCGTTAAAAACAATCCTTTAGTAGAAATTGGTGAATTTGTTGGATTATATAACTCTATCCAATCCTCAAAATTACCACTTGGATCTGCAACAACACTTACATTGCTTGACATTATTTCATTAATCACCAAGTCTCCAGCCTGTAATTGAGATTGAATGCTATAAAATTCATAAGCTGCTCTTACAGGAGAAAAAACTCCTGAAGAATCATTATCAGCATACAGATAATAATCAATCAAATTGCTTGTGTTCGTAATTTTCGCACCATATACCCCATCATTTGCAATCCCATCATCGTGATTACCATCATCAAACATAGGCGCTTTCTTAAATGCCATATTCTCACCAAAACGATATGCCAAAAAAACACTAGTTGCATCTAAGATATTAGCTGTAATAAAAACATCATCTCCTAGACTGAAAGTTTGAGGGCTATATGAGATATTTGAAATTGTTGGCTCACCAGTAAATCCTGTGTAAGCACTTAAGTAAACAGCTCTTGCATCCATGAGCTGAGTGATTCCTGGGCAATCAGCAGTAACTAAAGATACTTGACTAGTTAAATTAGTTGTAAAATCAGTATAAGAATAAAATTTATTAGTATCATCCTGAACACTAACATCAATTAGATTTTGGAAGTATTGTCCTCTTGCATGATAGTCCTGATTTAAGAAATGCTCTTGCACAATGGTCCTAATGTGCGCTAAATACATCTTTCTATAACGTTCACTCAAAAACAAATTCCTCAATAAGGGTCTTGGTGATACCGATATTTGTGTATGGTGCAATAAAGGGTCCATATTTTGAGCTTGAGCAATGTCAAAGCCACTAAAGTAAATAGAAGAAGCATCAGTTAATCTAAAACTTCCAAAAGACATATTTAAATCCCAAAGAATAGGATTAAACTGCCTAGTTGCGTCTTTATAAATATAATAGTTCTGAGCATAACCAATATAAGAATCAAAATTAATAAGAGTGTAATTAAGCGCATGCATCCAAAGAGTTCTATCCACATTCAAAACTTGCTCTATGCTATCATAATAATTATTTAAAGTATCGATGAAATTATAAAGTTCCTCCCAACCGTAATCTGATTTTATACTATAATAAGGCTCGTAGTCTAAACTATCTGCACCTTGATTATTACTTAAGTTTGCATTCTCTCCACCTGGGCTAATATCCAAATTCTCAGGATTGCACTTAAAAAAAGGATTATACTTATTGCCAAAATGATCATTCAAAAAATCTTTATTTACTGCCTGTACATTGGTGTACAGTCCCCAAAGTGTATCATTAATATATACATTAGCATAATTAGCCTGTGCTGAAGGCAAATAATTACCTGCAATCTCATAAGTTAGAACCTCCCTGATAAAGGAGGGATCTTGATAAACATTAGAAAGTTTAAGCTTATCTATACCTTGATGGTCTTGTCCTTCAATTATATAATCTAATTTAATATTAAACGGGTTTTTAATACGGTTAACACTAACCGAACTAAACCCTTTATAGCGAACACCTACACTATCATAAGATGATCCATCAATAACAATATCTGCTAAAACCCTATCATTATTACCTTGTATATATAGGTTGTCAAGCTGATAATCCCAATCTGAATCATAAAAATAGATACGGATCTCTCTAAGAGAATCAACTGCATAGAAACTACTCTGGGAAAACAAATCTAGGTGAGATAAAAAAACAAAATTAACTAACAGAAAAGTTCTTAGCATCTTCTATTTTATATATGAAACTCTATTAGTATAGGACGGGCCTTTATCACTAATGACTCTTACAATATACATTCCTTCTAGACAATCTTCTAAGTTTATTTCTTGCTTAAACTCACCTAAGAAACTAGACACCTCTTTCTTGAAGGTCTCTTGCCCAAGCATATTATAAACCAATATATCAAATCCTGAAAGAATAGAAGTTTCAATTGCAATAGTAAATACACCATTGGTTGGATTAGGAGAAAGGAATGTTACATCATCTATATCATCTACAAATACTGAAGAAAAACATGAAGTAGTCGCTGTATTCATATATGGTTCTAAAGCAATAATACCTGGATAATCACATTCATATCTAAACCCTTTCTGTGAGCCTGATTGATAAGGCCCCCAGATTATCTGTTCACTTACTGCATCAACTTCGTACATTACGCCAGAAGGATTAGATGCATTCACAAAAATATTACCATTAGACATTCTATCTGATGCAGACTGACCACTAGCAGAATATGCACAAGCATATCGTGTGGTGTAAGATGCGGGTCCAAATGCTTGACCAGGTATACGAAGATAAGAATTTGTTGCTGCATCCCAAGGAGCTTCAATTCCATCAATTGTAGAATTCGCCGTAGCACCGGGACCATTACCAGTACAGCCATTTCCACAATTATTAAAAATCTGTAAGAACCCTCCATTTGGTCTTCCATCATCAGTAATCCAACGTGCATCATGTACAGCGCTCTCTATCACTTGAGCCCCTGACATTCCATAATTTGATGGATTACCCCATCTATAAAGAATATCACCACCCATGCCAGAATTACCACCACTATGTGAGGCTGCCTCATTAGTTGTTGTGGAATGATCAATTATGTAAATCTCTGATGCATGACGTGAGGAGAAAATAATCTGGTCTAGATCCTCATTGTAATCTACACCATTAACATGAAACCAATCACCGCCTCCACCGCCTCCAGGTCCACCACCCCCACCTGAAGACTGAATCATATTAATATCAATAAGCTCAGGATAATCAGAAATATCAGTAACATAATTTGGTTTATTTGGATCAACATCTTGACACATATGATCCCATATATGCCATTCCCACACAATATTAGCACCTCCATTCCCATCATCTTGAAGCTCAATAAAGTGAGTAGGCCATTTATCTGAATTGGTAGTATATCCAGCAGATGTTAATTCTGCAGCTGTTTTTACCTCCCAAGCTGTAATAAGAACATTATCGCCAACTAATGTTAAATCATGATGACTCAAATGATTAGCATCTGAATATATATAATCCCAAACTATTGTTCCATCTGGAGCAATTTCTTGTACTCTACCTGCATCTGCTGCTCCATTTAAAATATTACTGTTATACTTTGTTCCTCTAATTAAATTCCCATTCTCTTTTAATTGAACTGTATAATTGCATTCAGTATTCATATTCCATGTATGAGCAATATTCTGATTCTCATCAATTAAATAAGTTGTGTTAGAGCCTTGAGAATTGTAAAGTGCAAATCCATCAAAAGACTGAGCATTTACAAACTGAAATAGTAAAACAAATAGAAATGTTATATTAATTCTGTTAATTTTTTTATTCATCTTTAATTCATTTTTAATTATATTATTCTTTAACAAATCGCAAAGTCTGATTCTTAACTTTAATCAAATAAATACCCCTTTCTAAATCAGAAACATTAATTCTATTATCATATGTTTCTAATAATTTTTCACCTAGAACTGTATAAATTTCTTTTAGCCCAACATACTCTATATTAATATACTTATAAGCAGGGTTAGGATATGCTGTAATAGTATTATGCATCTCTTCATATATAGAAGTACCCCCATTTGCAATGATACTAATATTATCTAAGAAAAGATTATTTTCATATTGATTCACATTTCTAAATTTAATAATAACTCCATCTTGATTTGCATAATTATTTAAATTAATATTCTCTGAGCTCCAGTCATTATTATTACTTGGAAACCACTCAAACTCATTATATATCGGATTTGCAGTTACTAAATTAGCTCCAGCCTCTTCCCATATATTCTGCCAAGTTAACCCGCAATCAGAAGACACTAAGATAATCAGCGTATCAGACCAAATCTGAGCTAAATTAGGATTAGTCCATAATGAATAAGCATAATCAAAAGTCAAACTGACATTACTAGCATTTGAAAAATTCATGATAGGTGAATTTAGATCGTCATATTGACCATTTGCTGAATAAATTGAATTCTCAATAAATA
>PCBP01000078.1 GCA_002730985.1 Flavobacteriales bacterium
GAAAGCTTGATGATATTGTAGAGACATCAATATATGCAGGCAAGAAAACAGAAGTTATATTGCTTGATAACAGCTCTGCTGGGCTATCATTAAATAATGCGAGACAGATATATAGGCATGTTGCCGGATTAAACATTTATCAAAATGATGACGCTGGTTTACAATTAAATGTAGGAGGGAGAGGCTTGGATCCAAATAGAACATCAAATTTTAATACTAGGCAGAATGGATATGATATTAGTGCAGATGTTCTTGGTTATCCCGAAAGTTATTATACCCCTCCTGCAGAGGCATTACAGAGAATTGAAATTGTTAGAGGCGCAGCATCATTACAGTATGGAACTCAATTTGGAGGGCTTATTAATTTTGTCTTGAAAGCCCCTTCTAGAAATGAAGGTAATAAATATACAATTAGATCAACTGCTGGAAGCAATTCTCTCTTTACTAATTTTTTTAGTATTGACGGAACCAATAAAGATATTTCATATTATTCCTTTATAAATTATAAAAAAGGAGATGGGTTTAGAGAAAATTCAAATTTTGAATCCACAAATGGATATATCTATTTCAATAAGAGTATAAATAAAAGACTATTGGCATCATTCGAGTTTACTATTTTAGATTACTTGGCACAACAAGCTGGTGGATTAAATGACCAAATGTTTCTTGCAGATCCATTACAATCTAATAGATCTAGAAATTGGTTTAAAGTAAATTGGCTACTGTATAATTTAAAATTAAATTATAAGCAATCAGAAAATAGTCACCATACCCTTAGTGTATTTGGCTTGGATGCTGAAAGGTTTGCACTTGGATATAGGTCAAATCGTGTTGTCCAAGAAGATCCTATGATAGAACGGGACTTAATACGTGGGGAGTTTGACAATATAGGAATGGAGTATAAAATACTTTTGCGGAGAAAGATAAAAGATATTCGAACTGCTAATCTCTTAGGTTTTAAATTTTACAAATCAAATAATACAAGTATGCAAGGGCCTGGATCAGATGGTGTAGGGCCAGATTTTAATTTTTACTATGATGTGTCTCCATATTATAAGAATCAATCATCTTATAAATACCCTAATCTGAATGCTGCTTTTTTTACTGAGAATATTATATATTTTAATCAGAAATTTTCTATTACACCAGGAATGAGATATGAAAAAATTGAGACTACAAGTGACGGAAATTATGTCTTCATATTAGTTGACGGAGCAAACAACCCTATAACAAATACAATAGAATATAATAAAACAAATAACAGTAGAGATTTTATTTTGTTAGGACTAGGCTTTTCTTATAAGAAAAATAAGGCGTTGAATTGTTATGGAAATATCTCTCAGAATTATAGATCTGTTACTTTTTCAGATATAAGCATTGTTAATCCTGCCTATATAATTAATCCTGATATAGATGATGAAGAAGGGTATACAGCAGACTTAGGAGTTAGAGGGAATATTAAGAGCCGGGTTTCATATGATATTAATATTTTTTATTTGTTATATGAGCAAAGAATTGGATTTGTTCAGAAGCTTCAAAATGATGGCAATATTAAAAGTGAAAGAGGTAATGTAGGAGATGCAAGAATTGCAGGTTTAGAATCCTTAATTGATATTAAGATATTGGACATTAATCATACTGAACTCAAATGTAATTACTATATTAACACATCATTTATCAAATCGGAATATATTAATTCCCAGCAAAATGGAATTCAAGGGAATTCGGTTGAATTTGTTCCAGCAATAAATTTAAAAACTGGCTTTAATCTTTCATACAAGGCTTTAACATCAAACATCCAATTTACTTATCTAAGCCAACAATATACTGATGCAACAAATGCAATCGAAGGTAATTTAAGTGGAGTTATCGGAGAAATTCCAGAGTACAAGATATTTGATCTTAGTTTGGCTTATCAGAGAAATAAATATAAAATTGAATCTGGGGTGAATAATTTATTGAACGCTTCTTATTTCACTAGAAGAGCGACAGGTTATCCTGGGCCTGGGATTATCCCATCTCCCCCACGAAATTATCATATTACATTAGAGCTACAATTTTGATAATATCATACTAATCTATGACTATAAAATATTAATTTTACAAACTTTTTAAAAACAAAAAAATGACAAGAACAATTACCACTTTAATCTTAATGATCTTTTTAGGAAAAATATTAATAGCACAGAGTAATCAACTCTCTTTAAATTCAGGCTATACAAACCAAAGTTTCTACAGCATGCAAAATGGAGAGGTACTGAATACATCTAATCAAGATTGGGATATAGCATTTAGTACAGGAAGTTTCTCATCAACTATTAGGACAAATGATGGAAAAGGAGTTGAACTGTACACTTACCAGTTAGGAGATACGAGTGCATGGAACAATATTAATAGTAGCGATATAAATAATCTTTCAGAGCTTATGTTCAATACAGATACTAGTTGGCAATATGGAGCATTTGATATAAATCAAACTGGTGGATTTGATTATGGCTGGGGGATATATAATCTACAAACACATCATTTAATAGGGGACTCTCTTTTTTTAATTAAAACAATAAATGGTAACTGGAAGAAACTATGGATAAAAAATAAGATTTCAGGTGAATATCAAATTAAATATGCTGATATTGATGGCAATAATGAGATAGATATAATTATTCCAGCTCTAAATTATTCAGATAAGAATTTTGTTTATTATTCATTAGATAACGACTTGGTCTTAGATAGAGAGCCTAATAAAGAAGACTGGGACATTACCTTCACAAAATATATGACTTTATATCCTACCTCTCAAGGAGCATTTATGCCATATTCTGTAACTGGTGTTTTCCATAATGATGATGTGACAGTTGCTCAGGCAGATAATATCTCTTCACCATTAACTTATAATAATTATAGTCTTCACACTTTTTCAAATATGATAAATACTATTGGTTTTGATTGGAAATTATTTCAAGGGAGTTATGTTATTGTAGATGATCGTTGTTATTTTATTCGTGATCAGTTAGATAATATCTGGAGACTAACATTTGTAAACTTTGAAGGCACTTCCACAGGCAATATTGAATTCAATACTGAATTAGTAGGAAGTACGAATCTTGAATATTCAGAAAAAATAACTACACTAAAGACTTATCCTAATCCAGTGAATACTGGAGATAAACTTACATTAGTTTATGAATTAAAATCTAGTTGCTCTAAGTCAATGGTTAAGCTGTATGATGTTGCTGGAAATGAAGTATACAACTCAAGACTAGAAAATAATGGTTTGAGGTTACATACTATAGATACAGAGAATCTTAATTCAGGGGTTTATATTATCTCAATCAATATAGATGGAGTCCAGAGTTCCGATCGTGTAGTGATTAATTAAAGTTATGAGATATGTACTGCTGTGTATTTTTAGTTGTTATCTTAAGCAAGCTTATTGTCAAGACACACTATTTAGAGATTTAAAAGAAGTAGTAGTAACGGGTCAGTTAACAGAGAAATCTGCTGAAGATGCTGTGCATAAGGTTCGTGTTATATCAGGAAAAGAATTAAATTCAGGATTATTTACAGATCTGGGACAAGTTCTAGAGAAAGAATTAAACATTAAATTGTCTCAGGATAATGTCTTAGGTTCTAGCATATCAATACAAGGCATGTCTGGGCAGAATGTTAAGATATTAATTGATGAAATCCCAGTAATAGGCAGGTTAAATGGTAATATAGACTTATCACAGATTAGTTTAAATAATATTGAACGTATAGAGATTATTGAAGGACCTTTATCTACACTATATGGAACCGATGCTCTAGCAGGCACAATAAATATTATCACTAATAAGAACCCTAGTTTTAAAAAAATATTTAATACATATTATGAGACAGTGGGAAGATACAATTTTGACTTTATGCTTTCTAATAATCAGAATCATAAGACAATAAATTATGAGTTTGCAAGAAATTATTTTAATGGTTGGTCTGAGAATCAGAAATTCAAGATTATACCTGCTGAGGAGTTAGCTGATGAGAATAGATTTAAACAATGGAAACCCAAAGAGCAATTTATAAATAAGATTCAATATAACCTACAAAGAAAAAATCTTAAAATCTATAATTATGTTGAATCTTTCTGTGAAAAGATAACAAATCTTGGACTGCCTAGGGGTCCTTATTCTGAGAATGCATTCGATGAATATTATCATACTTACAGGATAAATATTGGTTCTAATATTGATCTAATAAATGATCAGAGAAGAATTAAAATTCTGCTAGCTTACAACAGTTATGTCAGGCAGAAGGAAACATTTTATAAGGATCTAACGACTCTTTCCTCAATATTAGTGCAAGACCCCAGTTCTCAAGACACCTCTTCTTTTAATCTAATGTTAGCAAAAGTTATCATTTCTACTGGTTATAATAATAACCTCGAATACCAAATTGGTATAGAAGCACAGTCAGAGACTGCAAGAGGAGACCGGATTTCAAATACTAGCCAGGTAAAATCAGATTATGCTCTTTTTTCTACAATGGAATATAACCTAAATAATATTATTACATTCAGACCATCAGCTAGATTCATCTATAATACTAAATATAAAGCACCATTTATACCTGCTTTTAATGTGCTTATAGATCTTAATCAATATAAGTTTCGTCTAGGTTTAGCACAAGGGTACCGTGCTCCAAGCCTCAAAGAACTCTACATGGAGTTCATAGACATTAATCATAACATAGTAGGCAACGGAGACCTTTTAGCAGAAGAATCATCTAATTATCATATTAATAACTCCTATACCTATGCTAATTCAAATGTTGTGCTAAAGACAGAGGTTAATCTTTTTTATAATGCTATAACTAATAAAATTGATTTAACTAACTCAACAACAAATGACAATCAATATAGTTATTTTAATGTTGAGGAATATAAAACAAAAGGCCTATCTACTAATTTTCGTATATTAATAGAAGGTGCTGAAGTGAATCTAGGTTTGGCACATACAGGCAGATATAATAAGTTGTCTAATTCAGAGAATATTACTAAATTTAATTTTTCAACAGATTATAGTTTAAGTACTGTCATAAATTTCGGCAGCAAGACTAAATTAAATATGTTTTATAAGAATGTAGGCAGGCTTCCTAGTTTCTGGATGGATGAAGATAATATAGTAGAATCATATACAGATGCTTATAGCTTACTCGATTTATCAGTTAACAGAAGGATTAGTGAATCGTTTATTTTCTCTATGGGAGGAAGGAATTTACTTAACATAAAAAATATTAAGAGAACCAATGATTTAGGCGAAGTACATTCATCTTCAAATAATAATGTGCCTATTGGATATGGAAGAACCTTCTTCATGAGTCTAAACTTTAAATTATGAAAAGAATAAATTTTGTCTATATTTTTCTGTTATGTGTTAGTTGTGAACAGAATGAGATTCCAATAGCACAGCATCCTATGGGAGTATCAGAGACAATACAAATTAATATGGGAAGCAACTATAGTCAACAGATCTTTTATAGTATGAAAGATAATATTAGCTTGGCAAACAACACAAAAACTGATTGGGATTTAGCATTTAGTTCATCTATTAATACCTCTAAAATCATTATTAATTCTTCAACATTTAGTCAAATATCCGAGTTGGAAAATCATGTTTTTGAAGACCCTGTTGCTCTTACAGAGCTTATATGGCAATGGGATAGCCCCAAAGGGATTTACAATGGAACAGCCTTTAATAGTATGCAAAGTTCTACTACTTATATTCTTGACAGAGGTTATAATATAGATGGTACTGCAAGAGGTTATCGAAAAATTAGAATTGATTCTATAAATAACACATCGTATTTTATTACATATGCTAAATTGGACAATACAGATCTATATAATGTTGAGATTAAGAAAGATGGTCTTTCAAATTTCCAATATTTTTCATTTAATGATAATATTGTAATTATTGAGCCTGACAAAGAAGAATGGGATTTAGTTTTTACACAATATACGCATCTATTCCCTGATAATATTGAGACTCCTGCATATTTAGTGACAGGTGTGCTAACAAATTACCTAAATAACGTAATGGTAGCTAAGGATACTACAAATTCTTTTGAGCAAATCGGTCTAGATATGATTAATATTTATGATTTCTCCAATCATCAGGATGAGATTGGTTATAAATGGAAGGTTTTTGATTTTGAGACTCAAACCTATACTGTACAAACAGAGATCACCTATATTATTAAGGATGTTTCTAATCGTTATTTCAAACTCCATTTTATAGACTTTTATGATGAGTATGGGGAAAAGGGCTCTCCAAAATTTGAAGTACAAGAATTATAAAAGGCTACTAGATTTTATGATTGGATCGATTATTATTCAATCCAATCTGCAATAAATATATTTGTGTTCCTTGTGCCTCCATTGTTTCGGTTAGATGAAAAAACGATTTTTTTACCATCATTTGAGAAAACTGGAAAAGAAGCAAATTTTTTATCGTATGTAATTTGCTCTAAATTATTTCCATCAATATCTATCATATATAAATTAAAAGGAAATCCTATTTTACTTTCATGATTTGAGCAAAAAATAATTTTCTTATCGCTTGGGTGAAAAAAAGGTGACCAATTTGCCTTGCCTAGATTTGTCACCTTTTTTAAATCGGTTCCATCAATATTACATGTATAAATTTCCATTTCAGTTGGCTGAACTAATCCCTTTGCTAAAAGGTCTTTATATTCTTTAATTTTTTCGTCTGTATTTGGTCTAGATGCCCTGAAAACTAGTTTCCTGCCATCGTTTGAAAAGAAAGCGCCTCCATCATAGCCTAATTGATTTGTTACTTGCTTTATATTTGAGCCATCAATATTACATGTATATAATTCTAAGTCCCCTGAACGAATTGAAGTAAATACTATTTTATCTCCTTTAGGAGATACTGTGGCCTCCGCATCATAGCCTTGATGTTTAGTTAATCTCTTTATAACATTTCCATCAAGATCTGAAATAAAAATATCATAAGAGTCATATATAGGCCATACATATTTTCCATTTACTCTCCTTTCAGGAACATGTGGGCACTTTGCATTTTCTAAATGAGTAGAAGCATATATGATTGATGTGTCACCAGGCATAAAATATGAGCATGTAGTTCTCCCCATACCTAGACTTACCATTTTAGGCATTTCAAAAGCTAAATTATAATTATTTGTGTCTATAATATATATTTGATCACAACTTTGTCCCCAATTTTCATTTGTAGCTTGAAATATTAATTTAGAATCATCAAAACTCCAATAAGCTTCAGCATTTTCACCACCAAAAGTTAATTGCTTTAAATTCTTAAAGTGAGTTTCTTTACTATATATAAGTGAATTCTTATTTGATTTAACAATGTTTTTTTTCTTAAATTGTGCTATGCCAATCAATGGAAAAAAAAGCATTAAAAAAACTAGTTTTTTCATATTTTTGTTTTAATAAAACTTTACAAAAATAACTATTTTAATTATGAAAAAATTAATTCAAAGCCTTTTATTCTTATTAATTTCCATATCCTTTTCTCAAGCACAAGACAAACAAAAAATATTAGAAAGCATGAGAATGGAGGTGTCTTATTTAGCAGCTGATGAACTTGAAGGAAGGGCAACTGGAACACAAGGAGAAACAAAAGCTGCAGAATATATTGTCTTAAAATTTAAAGAATATAATTTATTACCAAAAGGAGAAGAAGAATTTTTTCAGTTTTTTGAAGCAAAAATTAGAAAAAACCCACATAGCCAAGAAGTAAAAGAAAAGATTATTGGAAAAAATGTAGTTGGATACCTTAACAATAATGCTGACGAAACAATAATTATTGGAGCACACTATGATCATGTAGGGTATGGCTCATTTGGATCGTTATATGTCGGAGAAAAAGAGGTTCATAATGGAGCAGATGACAATGCAAGTGGAGTAAGCATTTTAATTAATCTAGCAAAATCTTTACAAGAAATTAAAGATTATAATTATTTATTTATCGCATTTTCAGGTGAAGAACATGGTCTATTTGGCTCATCATATTATGCAAAAAATCCAACAATTGATTTAAAGAAAGTTAGATTTATGATTAATTTCGATATGGTTGGGAGATTAAATAATGATAGGTTGCTTGCTATTAATGGTGTTGGGACAAGTAATGAGTGGATAGATTTAATTAATAAATCAAATAAATATGATTTGAAATTAAAAACAACAGAATCTGGTATTGGACCATCTGATCATACATCATTTTATTTACAAAACATTCCATCTATTCATTTTTTTACTGGGCAGCATGAAGATTATCATAAGCCTTCTGATGATGTTGAAAAAATTAATTTTGATGGTATGTATATAATATATGACTATGTTAAAGAGATTATTAATAATTCATTAGAGATAAAAGAATTTTCTTTCCAAGAGACTAAGAGTGATACAACAATTACTCCAAGATTTAAAGTTACACTTGGAGTAATGCCAGATTATTTATTTGATAGTGAGGGTATGAGAATTGATGGTGTTTCTAAGGGGAAAACAGCTTATACATATGGTATTTTAAAAGGAGATATTGTTTTAAAAATGGGAGAAATAGATGTGAAAGATATGATGAGTTATATGCATGCATTAAGCCAATTTAATCATGGAGACACTACTATAGTTAAAATAAATAGAAATTCAAAAATTATAGAAACTGAGATAGTTTTTCAATAATAATTTTTAGTTTCAATCTAATAGCCTGTAAAATTTTTTGATTTTATTTTTGAATCTAGTATATTGTAAGATGTATTACTTTGTGGAAAGAGTTGCCGAAAGATATTCTCTATTCAATTTTGCGATATTTTCTAATGATATTCCCTTGGGACACTCAATTTCACACGCTCCAGTGTTACTACAATTGCCAAATCCTTCTTTGTCCATTTGTTTGACCATATTTATAACTCGTTCTTTCGCTTCAACTCTTCCTTGAGGTAGCATTGCATATTGAGATACTTTAGCTGAAACAAATAACATGGCTGAAGAATTCTTGCATGTGGCAACGCAGGCGGCACAACCAATACAAGTTGCTGCATCAAATGATTTGTCTGCATCATTTTTTGGTATTGGTGTTAGATTTGCATCCTGAGTATTACCTGAAGTGTTTACAGATATGTATCCTCCTGCCTGTTGAATTCTGTCAAATGCAGTTCTATCAACTACTAGGTCTTTAATAATAGGTAAAGCTTTTGCTCTCCATGGCTCTATATAGATGGTTTCACCATCATTAAATTTTCTCATATGTAACTGACATGTTGTTACTCTTGAGTCTGGCCCATGTGCTTTTCCGTTTATATATAATGAGCACATACCACAAATCCCTTCTCTGCAATCATGGTCAAATGCTACTGGTTCCTCTCCTTTTTCTAATAAGTCATTATTAAGAATATCTAACATTTCTAAAAAAGATGAGTCTTTTGAAATATTTTTAACTGTATAAGTTGCAATTTTACCTTTTGAATCCCTGTTTTTTTGTCTCCAGATTTTTAAATTTAGTTTCATTATTTATAACTTCTTTGTTTTAATTCAATATTATCAAATTTTAAGTGTTCCTTGTGTAGAACTGATTTTGATGGATCATCCATATATTCCCAAGCGCTTACATATGAATAATTTTCATCATCTCTTTTAGCCTCTCCTTTTTGAGGGCCATCCTTCTCTACGGATTCTTCTCGATAATGACCTCCACAGCTTTCATTTCTATTTAAGGCATCTAAAGCAAATAACTCACCTAACTCTAAAAAATCTAGTACTCTTCCTGCTTTCTCTAATTCTTTATTCATTGAGTATATATCTTCAGGAATAAATAATTCTTTCCAAAACAAGGATCTTAGTTTCTTTATTTCTTTTATTGCAGTTTTTAGTCCTTTTTCATTTCTTGACATTCCTACATATTCCCACATAATTTTACCTAGTTTTATATGAAAATAATCTGCTGGTTTACTTCCTTTAATATTTGCAAGTTTTTTTATTTTTTCTTCAACAGATTTTTTTGCTTCATCAAATTCTTTTGTATCTGTTGATATTGGTCCTGTTCTTATTTCGTCAGCAAGATAATCACCAATTGTATATGGGAGTACAAAATATCCATCTGCTAGGCCTTGCATTAGTGCAGAGGCTCCTAATCTATTAGCTCCATGATCGGAGAAATTGGCTTCTCCAATACAATAGCATCCTGGAATAGATGTCATTAAATTATAATCGACCCATACGCCGCCCATTGTATAGTGAACTGCTGGATATATCATCATAGGGGTTTTGTATGGGTTTTCATCAACAATTTTTTCATACATCTGGAATAAATTTCCATACTTTGCTTCTACAATTTCTTCACCTAAACTAATTATTTCTTTTTCACTTGGTTTTTTGATTCCTATTAGCAAAGCTTTTTCTTTTCCGTAACGTTTAATAGCTGATGAATAATCTAAATAAACAGCCTCCCCAGTTTTGTTTACACCAAATCCAGCATCAATTCTTTCTTTAGCTGCCCTTGAAGCAACATCTCTAGGAACTAAATTCCCAAAAGCAGGATATCTTCTTTCTAGATAATAATCCCTTTCTTCTTCTTTTATGTCAATCGGTTTTAAATCTCCATTTCTAATCTTTTTTACATCTTCAATTTTTTTAGGCACCCAAATCCTTCCATCATTTCTTAAAGATTCTGACATTAATGTTAATTTTGATTGATGATCACCGCTTCTTGGAATGCAGGTTGGGTGAATTTGTGTAAAACATGGATTTGCAAAATATGCTCCTTTTTTATGAATTTTCCATGATGCAGTTACATTTGAACCCATAGCATTAGTTGAAAGATAGAACACATTTCCGTATCCTCCAGAAGCAATAACAACAGCGTGTGCTGAATATTTTTTTATTTCTCCTGTTTCTAGATTCCTTGCTATTATTCCTCTTGCTTTACCTTCAACAAGAACTAATTCCAACATCTCATGTCTATTGTACATTTGTATCTTTCCTTTAGCAATCTGTCTGTTCATTGCAGAATATGCACCTAAAAGTAGTTGTTGCCCTGTTTGCCCTTTTGCATAAAATGTCCTTGACACAAGTACACCTCCAAATGATCTGTTATCTAATAGTCCTCCATATTCTCTAGCAAATGGAACTCCTTGAGCTACACATTGGTCTATAATATTTCCTGAAACTTCAGCTAGTCTGTATACATTGGCTTCTCTAGATCTATAGTCCCCACCCTTTACGGTATCATAAAAAAGTCTATGAACAGAATCCCCATCATTTTGATAATTCTTTGCAGCATTAATACCACCTTGTGCAGCAATTGAATGAGCTCTTCTGGGGGAGTCTTGGTAGCAAAATGATTTTACATTATATCCAAGTTCTGCTAAAGACGCTGATGCAGAGCCACCAGCTAAACCAGTTCCAACAACAATAATATCAATATTTCTTTTATTTGCTGGGTTAACTAAATTTATATTGTTTTTATGATTAGTCCATTTTAAATTAATTTCTCCATTTGGAATTTTTGCATTTAATTTTTTTGAGGACTTAAACAATTTATCCTCAGTATCTATTTTTTGAAAATTATCAACCAAGATTCGTTTTCTTAGCTCAAAAAGTTTTTTGTTTTTTTCAATATAATCAATATCTGTTTTTAAAATTGGCAATCTTTCCGGATTTTTATGCCAATCTTTATCCCAGTCTTTTAGCATACATTTAACACCAGTACTCATATTTTTAACCTTGTATTTACTTGTATTTTTGTCAAGAAAATAATATCTAACACAGATTTCTACAAGCTCGTCCTGATTGTATTTTGCTTTTGCTTTTCTGTAATTTATGGCAAATGTTATTTTCTTCATATCAGATAATTAATTGATCTATGTAATGATAAATTGCTATAAAAACGAAACCTGCCGGAACTAATATAGCATAATAAATACTTAATTTTTTTAATAAAGGCGTGGTTGAAGAATTTCTTATTCCAACAGATTGAAATGAAGATTGAAAACCATGTAGTAGGTGAAGTGATAAGAAAATGAATGAAATACTATAAAGTAAAACCCTCCAAGTATCTTGAAATTTATGTTGTAATTCGGAAAAATACTTGAATTCTCCATGATGTAATCCAGACCAATCTCCATTTACAAATTTTGTATTAATTTCAGGAATCCAGAAATCGTAAAAATGTAAGCAAATAAATAAGAAAACCATTGTCCCGGTTATAATCATATTTCTACTTACCCAAGTAGAGTTATCATTTTTATTGTATGAGTAATTTGTATTTCTTGAATTTCGATTTTTATAATCTAGTATTGCACCCATGATTAGATGGAAAATTAGGCCTGAGATTAGTATTGGTTGCAATATAAATTGTATCAACTTATTAGTGCCCATAAAGTGTGATACTTCATTAAACAAATTTGGGCTGATAACTGACAGTAAATTAATTGCCAAGTGTTGTAATAAAAACACCATTAAAAAAAACCCTGATAGTGCCATTAAGACTTTTCTTCCAATAGTGTAATAAAAGTAATATTTTTTCATATTTCTTTGCAAAAATAATAAATAACACATTATTTTATGTGATATTTACTTTTTTTTAACACTATTTATATTAGTTCTAAATTATTTTTATTTAAAAATTTTATATATAACACTATCTCTATCTTTAAATTAATAATAAAATAACACAAATAAAATTTTAATATATTTTATTTAGCAATTATAAAATTTTTCACATTCTAATTTTTAGAATTATATTCTTATCTGATTTTTTACTATTATAACACAAATACATGAAATTGATGAAAAATATTATAATTTATATTATATTTTATAGTTCATTATTTTTTAAATATTTATAAAGTTAATACTTTATATAATTTAAAATTAATACTTTTATATGTCTAAATATATATATGAAATACAAAAAAATAGATAAAGAATTGTTTATTAATAATCGTAAGAAATTAATAAAAAAGATTGATAAAATGTCTGCTGTTGTTTTTAATTCTAATGATGTTATGCCAACAAATTCTGATGGCAGTATGCCTTTTATTCAAAATAGCGACTTATTTTGGTTATCAGGTATTGACCAGGAGGATTCTGTATTGCTTTTATTTCCTGATCATCCGAATAAAAAAATGCAAGAGATTTTATTTTTAAAAGAAACCAATGATTATATCGCTATTTGGGAAGGTTCTAAGTTAAAGAAAACAGATGCATATAATATCTCTGGCATACGCACTGTTTACTGGTTGGACGAAATGGATAATATATTATCTGAAATTTTCTTACTATCTAGGAATCTTTACTTGAATAAGAATATGCATTCTAGATCTAGTTCATTAGTCCAGTCTCGGGATGATAGATTCCGATTAACGATTACAAATAGTTATACTGATTTAAAAATCAAGGAGGTTGCGCCTATAATGCATGATCTTAGATCGATTAAATCTAATTTTGAAGTTGATCTTATTCAAACGGCATGTAATATTACTGAGAAAGGTTTTAGAAGAATTTTACCGTTAATTAGTTCTGGTATTATGGAATATGAAATTGAAGCTGAATTGTCATATGAATTTATAAGAAATAGATCATCCAGATTTGCATATCAACCTATTATTGCTTCTGGCAGGAATTCGTGTGTGCTTCATTATATAGAAAATAACAAGAAGTGTATAGATGGAGATATACTACTTATGGATTTTGGAGCAGAATATGCAAATTATGCATCTGATTTAACAAGGACTACACCTGTTAATGGAAGATTTACCAGTAGGCAGAAAGCTGTTTATAATTCAGTATTACATGTAATGAAAGAAGCCACTAAGATGCTTACTCCAGGCACTATGTTTAAAGATTATAATAAAGAGGTGGGGAGAATAATGGAACTTGAACTCATAAAATTAAGGCTTTTAGATAAGCATGATGTTCAGAAACAAGATATTGCAAAGCCATTATATAAACAATACTTTATGCACGGAACTTCACACTATTTAGGCTTAGATGTACATGACGTAGGTAATATGGAGTGGGCAATGCAAGAAGGGATGATATTTACTTGTGAGCCAGGAATCTATATCTTAGAAGAGGAGTTAGGGGTCCGATTAGAGAATGATATCTTAGTTACGGAAAATGGGCCTGATGATTTAATGAAGAATATTCCAATTGAAGCAGAAGAGATAGAAGAATTGATGAATGTTTAGTTAAATTCTTGCAATCTAATTTAAATAATCATCACAAGGTGTATACATTTTCCTCAGTTAGTATCATCTTCAATTTTGTATTTTCTGAATATCAGGGCACCAGTAACTTATTCTATTGTCTGCTGTTCTTTGTTTAATTATAGCTAAACCTTTTTTTGTTCGGGTTTTATTGTACACGTTTAGTTTTAATGAGGATTGCATGTCAGGGTTTTTAAAATCTCTAATTTGTGCCCCTCCATGCTGATAAGATTTGCGCATACTTTTCCTTGTGTTAATACATATTAACTTCTTCTCTAGGGATGTTAGTTTATTCCATTTTGTGTTTGGATGAATCATAGAACTGTAAAGAATTTCAGATTTAAGGTAATTACCTACTCCTAAAAAATATCGTTGATCTAATAATACTTTGCAAACCTCTCTATTAGTTCTAATTTTAGAGAGTATAAAGCTTGTTTGAGAGTTAGTTGATTTTGGATTATTTAGGAGATCTAGGTTAATATTATATTTTTCATCAAGTAATTTTTTATTAACAATTTTAATGTTGCCAAACCTTCTTGTATCATGGAAATATAAAGTCTTACGATTGGAGATAATCTTTAAGTGAGCATGTTTTCTTTTAATTAAGGACCAATAACCCGTCATTCCTAAATGATATGCGAAGTATGTGTTTGGGCTTAGCTTTATAAAAGTAGTTTTTCCTCTACAAAAAGAAGGACTGAATTTTTTGGGAAGAAGTTTGTTTGTCTCATTTACAATACAGTTATATTTTTCTTTGTATGGGATTGAAATGCATTCAATCTTTTTTATACATACGTCATTTAATTCTATATTAATATAATCTGATACTATTTTTACTTCTGGTCCTTCTGGCATACTAATAATATTTTTTTAGTTTCTTTCTTGCATTTAATATCTTAGGTGTGATAATAGCATTGCAATAGGGTTGTTGTGTATTTAATTTATAATATCCTTGATGGTATTTCTCAGCTATATAAAAATTTTCAAGTCTCTTTAATTCTGTGACAATGGCATTGTTATATAAACTCTGGTTTAATTCTATCATGTAATTTTTTATCACTTCTTTTTCTTCGGTATTATTAAATAAAATAATTGATCTATAATGATAGCCTATATCATTACCCTGCTTATTAAGAGTTGTTGGATCATGTGTGAGAAAAAATATTTCTAATAAATTTTCTAGTTTTATTTTTGAGAAATCATATGTTATCTTGCATACTTCAGCATGTTTAGTGCGACCACTAGTAATCTGATTATATGTGGGGTTCTTCAAATTTCCACCAGCGTAACCGCTCGTAACATCTATTACACCTCTTATATCCTCAAAAACCGCTTCAACACACCAGAAGCAACCCCCACCAAAATAGATTGTCTTTATTTTTGATTCTTGATTAGCTATTATAGTCATAATATTAAGGATAAGTAATGTTAACAGTAATTTCATTTCTTCTATTTAGTATTTTATATGGGGAGTTGTAGACAAGTACTTCAAATTTATCATTGTGAGTGATATTATTTTCTAGAAGCATCTTTTTTAATTCGGCTATCTTTCTTGCTTCAATCCTTGTGTTTGAATAACCACTATATCCAATAGCTGCTTTTGTACAAGGTGGTATTACAAAAAAGTTAATATCGGGATTATTTGATTGAGGCAGACTTTCTAAAGAGTATTTGTCAGGCATTCTAAAGATCATTTCTTTATTTCCATGTAGGCGCATAGTAACAGGAGAGGTCATACTAATGCTTTCATTTTCACTATTTTCTCCGAATATATAAGATGCTAAACTTTTAAAGTAATTATTTCTTTCTCCTTCGGAATCTGAATAATAGCTTGCATTTACTGATTCTTTATATTGCCTTATTTCAATATTTTTTATCTTTTTTAATACTTCATATTTATCAGTAATTGCTGTTTCGGTTTTGCTAAATGCATAAATTATTGCTAGAATAATGGCTGCGATTATTAATACGATTCTCATAAATTTATTTTTTGATTTCTAACATTTGTTCTAAGGTATTGATTTTACATTTAAATCCTTGTTTTTTTATTTTATTAGTATCTAGAGATAGGTCAGTGTTAATTATTTGAGATCTTTCACCTAGAAAAAATCGGATAATAAAAATAGGTATCTTCACAATGATAGCATAAGGAAATAGATTCTTTTTAATTCCTTTGATGAATTTTTCTTGTGATTTTTTATCCTCACATGCTAAATTGTATGGGCCGTTATAAGTTTTATTATTTATACTTTCTTTAACAAATCGAGCAATGTCTTTAACATGCATCCAGTTTAATTTTCTATTTGCATTGCCTACAATTGCTCCAATTCCAAACCTCATTGATAGTAGGTTGTATTTTAGAAATCCTGCTTTTTTACTAAAAATTAATGAAATTCTCATTTGTACTACACGGCTGCCAATTTCTTTAAATTTACTGGCTGCTCCTTCCCAGTCGCATGCCATCTTTGCTAGCCAATCTTTCCCTTTTGGAGAGTCTTCGTGTACGTGACCTTCTAATGATTGATCATAAATTCCTATCGCTGATGCACTAATTAATGTAGCTGGCCTGACATTCATTTTTTTACATGTATCAAAGATTAGTTTCGTAGATTCTATACGGCTATTATACATTATTTTCTTGTTTTTGCTTGTCCATTTTTTTAATACTGGAAATCCTGCAAGATGAATTATATGTTTGCAATTTTCAAGAGCTTTATAATCAATGTATTTTTTTTGTATATCCCAATGAAAATATGAATTTCTAGAGCTCATTCTCTTTTGTGTGGTTAGGAATCTTACGCTATAATCCTTAGATAGATGCTGGCTTACCACTTTTGCTAAATGGCCATTTGCTCCTGTAATTAAGACAATATCTTTCATCTTAATTATTCTGCTGCTCAGCGGCGTTTGATTTAAATATCTCAAACAACCAGATATTAGATAATAATAACAGCATTGAATAAAAGAAATCTTCTATTGGAATTGTCCAAATTCTAATATTTAATGTTTCACTATTATTATACCATACAGGGGGATTTTCTAGAGTTCCTCCTGTCAATATTCCATTTACAAGAAGAAAAAATGATGCGGTAATTACCAGATAAGTTAGATAAAATGTATTAATGAATTCTTTTTTTTGAGCAGATAATATCACTAATAAAGTACCAAGAGATATGAATGTAACAGCGGTATATATTTTATTATAAAAAAGCCCCCCTATTAGTAATATTATAATTCCTACTCCTAAAGTTAATGAATGGGTAATATTTCTGGTCTTTAATTTCAGTTTAAGAAATACTTCGTATGTAAATGTACAGCAATAAGGTATTATGATAAAAAACAAAATCTCTTCTATAGGGAGATTGAATAAGTAAGCACCTATTAGATGTTCATTTGTGAACCCCCAGACCTCATTTCTTGTAAATAATTCATCCCAAATGAGAAATGGAATTGCAACTAGAATATTGGCTTTAAAGAATGCTGCCCATTGCTTTTGAAATTGAATTTTATTATGAAATGAGAATATCAATGGTACTATTATTGAAAAAGCAAGAACTTGGGAATATGTTGACATGATTATTTAAAATATTTCATAGGTACAATTAGCATGCCAAAATTCACGCCGTTATATTTTCCTTGGTTTTTGTGATGTACTTTATGAGCTTTACGAATTGCTTTGATATACTTGCTTTTTGTTTTGCTTGGAGGGGGAAGCCTTCTATGAATAATAACTTCATGAATTAAAAAATATGCTAAACCATATAAAGCTATTCCTAGGCCAATAAAAAATCCAATAGTTAAATTTTCATGCCCAATAAAAATTAGAATAATAGAAGGAATAGCAAAGATTAAGAAGAAGTAATCATTTTTTTGAAAGAAGCTGTCATGGTTAACAACATGATGGTCTTCATGTAATGTCCATAAGACGCCATGCATAATATACTTATGTACTGCCCACGCAACAAATTCCATAAATAAAAATGTAGCCACTATAATCAGTAGTGATATTGCAATTTTCATTTAGTAATTGATTTTAAGGAGTTTATAATAAATTTTTGTTCTTCTTTGTTGTTAATACTTGTAATATTTGCATTAACAAAATTAAGATCTCTTTCTAAATTATCATGATACGATAAAAATCTTGGTAGATTTTTTTGAATACTATATCTAAGGAATTTGAGTTCTACAGATTTCGGGTCTTCTTTTATAGCAGTCTCAAGCAACTTTTTTCCTTTTCGAAAATAAATTAGTTTTTCAATAGGGTTATTAATGAATTTACATTTGATAAAATAAAAACATCCTTCATATCCTTTGATTAGTATAGATGTATTATCTTCTATAAAGGTTAATTTTTTACCTAGATTATTACAGTTATACTCATTGGTGTGGGCTGATAAGTATAGTTTCCTTATTGTATTAATATCACTATTATAGCTTGAAAGATTAAGCAATATTATTAGTAATAGTGATTTCATATCATTTTTATTCTTATTGCAATTTGAGAAGAGATTAATATTAGCATCTTTTTTAGATTTGATATTCGCACTCTTTTTTCTAATATATTGTGAGCATCCATTTTTTGGATTTTACGAAATAGACTCATATAATATCTGTAGGCTAGATATACTCCTCTCTGGGCATTTTTATCTAGCATTCTAATTCCTATTAATCCATCTTCAAAATCTTTTGCAATATCTTTCTCAATTATCTTTTTCTCATCATTGTTAAATTTCTTTATGTCAAGGTTTGGGAAATATACTCTGTTTAGAGTACTGTAATCTTCATTCATATCTCTAAGGAAATTAATTTTTTGGAAAGCAGCCCCAAGAGATTCTGCATGTTTCTTTAGCTGCTGGTAGCTTCCTTTTTTATTATGTGTGAAAATTTGCAGACACATAAGTCCTACTGCTTCTGCAGATCCTTGAATATATTCTTTATAAGCTTTTTCGTCACAATTCTGATTGCTAAGATCATATTCCATGCTCTCTAAGAAGTTATCTATCAGTGCCCATTCAATATTATATTTCTTAATTACATTTTGAAAACTATTTATGATTGGATTTAAACTTATGTTCTTTTCAAGCGCATCAATTGTAGAGTATCTGAACTCATTAAGCAGCTTACCTTTGTCATAATCATGGAAGCTATCTACTATCTCGTCAGCAAGACGAACAAAACCATATATTGAGTAAATAGAATTCTGATATTCTTTTGAGAGAAGTTTAATCGCAAGACTGAAACTTGTGCTATATACTTTTGTTGTTTTCTTACTGCATTCCAATGAAATAGCATCAAATTTTTTCTTCTGGTTCTTCATTGTATAGATTCTGTTATATATTTAGCGACTATCTTGCCTGATATTAGAGATGGAGGCACTCCTGGTCCAGGAACAGTTAATTGTCCTGTATAAAATAGGTTGTTAACTTTTTTGTTTTTAATTTTAGGCTTAAGATTTGCTGTTTGGGCTAGTGTGTTGGCTAATCCGTATGCATTTCCCTTGTATGAATTGTAGTCATTTTGGAAATCTTTAATACAATAACTGCTTTTATATTCAATATTTGAGATTAATTGCTGATTACAATATTTTTCTAATCTTGAGATAATGAGTGCAAAGTACTTTTCTCGTAATCTTTCTGTGTCTTCAACTCCAATTGGGATTGGCATAAGGATAAAAATATTCTCTTGACCTTCTGGAGCTACACTCTTATCTGTCTTTGATGGACAGCAAATATAGAATAGTGGTTTTTTAGGCCAGGATTGATGATCATATATTTCTTTTGTAAATTCTTCAATATCTTCATCAAAGAAAAGATTATGATGAGTTAGCTTATTAATTTTCTTGTTGATGCCTAAATAAAAGATTAGTGAAGAAGGGGAGAAGTTTCTTTTTTGCCAGTATTTTTGAGAGTAGTTTTGATATTTAGAATCAATTAAATCTCTCTCAACATGTGCATAGTCAGCAGAAGCAATAACAAAGTCAGAGTTGATTAATTTGTTTTTATTTGTTGTAACAGATTGTGCTTTTTTATTATTAATATTTATTTTTACCACCTCTTCATTGGCTATAAACTTTACACCAAGTTTCTTGCACAAATTAATTAATCCTATAATCACTTGATTAAATCCTCCTAATGGATAGAATGTTCCTTGTTTAATTGCTGAATATGCCATTAAGCTATATAATGCTGGCATTTTATTTGCAGATGCTCCTAAAAATAATACTGGGAACTCTAGCAGATTAATTAAATTTGGGTGGTTAAAATATTTTCTGATATGTTTCCTGTAAGAAGTTAATAGTTCAAAATTTGTTATGTTTGAAAGTATCTCTTTAGTAAATAGCTCCATTATTGATAATCCGGGAGAGTTATACATAAAATTAATTCCAATGTTATATTTATGTTTTGCATCTTCAATAAATCTCTTTAGCTTTTCAGCCCCTCCACTTTCATAATTTTCAAATATCAAACATGTTTCCTCAAAATCTGCAGGAATCTCTACTTCATCTGAATCAAATATCATCTTAAAGCCTGGGTCAAGTTTAATTAATTCATAGAAATGATTTGTTTTTAGATTAAATTCTTCAAAAAATTTATCAAAAATATCTGGCATCCAATACCAGCTAGGACCCATATCAAAAGAAAATCCATCTTTTTTTAACATTCTTGCTCTACCTCCTAATTGCTGGTTTTTCTCAATAACAGTCACTTCTATCCCAGATTTAGCTAGAAAAGCTGCGGTACTTAATCCTGAGAATCCGCTACCTATGACTATTGCTGTTTTCATCTTTTATTTGTTATTTTTACTGAATCTTAGACTTAATATTTTGTATAAGGTAAAAGTACACATTATTATTTTTTATTTCTATATGTGAGATAGGAGTATAGTATTCAAGATAATATCTCATGAGTCATCTTATTTCTATAATTGAAGATTTGGATTAGTTTCTTTCTAATAAAGAGTTTATGAATAATTTTACTGATTGGATGTAGAAATAATTTGTATCTTACTTTATCAATAATTGTAATTGTTCCATCATTATTGTCTTTAAAATAATGTTCGTGATGCCATAATTTGTAAGGCCCAAATAATTGTTTGTCAATAAAACATAGATATTTATCTACTTTTGTAATTTCAGTTGTCCAGTTAAATCGTAAAACAGCAAGTAACTTGATTGTGTATGTAATTATCTTCCCTTGATAGACTTCTGAAGAACCTCCTGAGTTTATTTTAAATTCTAGATCTGATGGTGTCAGTGTGTTTAGATTTTTTGGTTGACTAAAAAAGCCCCATGCTCTCTCTATCGTTGTATTGATGTCTTCTTTTGAGTAGAGTGTGTAAATCCCTCCAGGATGTTTAATTATTTTTACTCCCATTGTGTTAGATTCTTAAAGATTTGGTTAATTTAATTTATGTTACAAAAATAGTAAAATTCATGCAACTGAAGACTCTATACTTCTTTAGTGTTTTGGTTTCAATATTGATTTTTTATAAAAATTATTTAGTAATTTTGATGCGTGAAAAAAGTTTTATTTTATTGCTTTTTAATTTTATTTTCTTGTAATAATAGGACTGAATATAAAAACAATCTTAATCAATTAAAGAGTCTGACTGAAGATATTAATAACTGCTTCATTGATTCTGTACAAGCCTGCCTTGAGATATCAGATTACCTTACTAATGATTTTATTTTTCATTCATATCCTGCAGGCAATAAGAAAGGTGTAGAAGCAGATAGATTTGAATATATTCAAAGTTTTAATGAGATGAAGAGAATGAATATGTCAATTAATATTGGGCACTCAATTTATTTGCCCGGAATTGACAAAGAAACACATCAATTAGATGGAAGTGTTCGAGTATATTATGGTGCTACTATATCTATTGATACTATCAATGTTGATTTTTCTGCTTATCAGACAGTAGATTTTAGAGATGGTAGAATATCAGAAATTTGGGAATGGGCAGATTATGGTGGAGTCAGTAATCAATTGAATGAATCGAATCAGTAGTTAATTCTAACTTATTTTAGAAAGCTTTCTGTTGTTATATCGTTCGTTTTTTGATTCTGATTTTTTAGAAATTTATTTAATAATTTTGTGTTATGAAAGAAATCAATTCAATTAATATAATGGATAAGTTTTCATTATTTGAAGAAGAGTGGAATCCTAAGATTATAGGCGAACTTAATAATCAATATGTTAAAGTCTGTAAGTTGAAAAACGATTTTGTATGGCATAGTCATGAGAATGAAGATGAGTTATTTATGGTATTCAAAGGAACTCTCCTGATTGACTTTAGAGATGGTAGGACAGTGCAAGTTAAAGAAGGTGAAATTTTAATTATTCCAAAAGGAGTGGAGCATAGGCCACATACTAATGGAGAAATTGTTTTTAATTTGTTATTTGAGCCAAAATCAACTTTACACACTGGGGATGTTGAAACAGATCTTACAGTTAAGAAATTGGATTGGATTTAGAAAATAATTTCTTAAATATAAAACCTGCTCGGATGGCAGGGGTTATTATATTCTAGATTCTTCTAGTAGACCAATAAACTTTTCGATGCTTTTTATGCTTCTAATATTTGTGTAATCTTTTCTTAATAATTGTTCCTTCTCAACTACATATACATCAGAGCTAGCGAGATTGTTATTTAAAAAAGAGCATAGTTTTTCTGAGAACTCTTGGGTCCTCTTTTTTATACAAAAAACTATGCAAAAATTTTGGCTATTTTAAAATATCATTTTATTATTGAATAATTATTTTTAATAAAAATTATACGTATTATTAAATTTAAGATGAATAAGAAAAAATACCGAAGGGGTGAAAGTTTGTCAAAAACTCTGAAGGCAATATCAGAGATAAAAGATCGTGTTCCTAAAATTATTTTTAGGGCACAAAATTTAGTTGTAACACTAAGGAGCAAAAGTCAATTAAAGAGATGGATCGATCTTTATCCAAAAGGAACGTACACTATTAATTATTAATTTAAATACTATCAAAATGAAAAAACCACTATCAATCTTATTTCTGGCATTAATTGCTCAATTTTCAATTTTTGCTACAAACCATATAATTAACACACAGGGTATGACTTTCAGTCCTTCTGCACTTACAATTAGTATGGGGGACTCTGTTACTTTTAATAATACGGGCGGATATCATAATGTTAATGGCACTCAAGCAACTTATCCAAATAATCCTGCTAGTTTTAGTAATCCAACTGGAGTCTCTGCAGGCTGGTCATATGTTTATGTTTTCACATTGTCAGGAATATATAATTATCAATGTAATCCTCATCTCCCTGGCATGGCTGGCACTATTACTGTAACAGATTGTAATGGTACAGTTAATGGCACAGCACTTATTGATACTTGTGGTGTTTGTCATCAAGCATATATATATAATTTTATTACCCATCAGGTTAACTTTGTAGACAATGCTAACAATTTGATTGCTGGTGTTGATTATGATCCTTCAACTGAGATAGTTGTCTTTGCTAATGATCCTTCTAATCCATATTGGAATGATTGTGCTTCGAATACAATATATGATATAGTATCTAATTCAAATGATCATACAATATTAAAAACAGCTATTGATGCTTGTTCGCTTGATGGTGTACTAGCAGGACCTGGTCCTTTCACATTATTTGCTCCAACTGACGCAGCATTTAACAATTTACCTGCTGGTACTGTTACAGCGCTCTTAAATGATATCCCAGCACTAACGCAGATACTACAACATCACGTTGTGGGAGACAGTGTAATGTCTACTATGTTATCAAATAATCAAATTGTTACTACATTATTAGGTACTAATATAACGGTCACAATTACCGCTAATGGTGTCTATATTGATAACGCAATGGTAACAATGGTAGACTTAGTTGCAGATAATGGGGTAGTACATGTTATTGATGCCGTATTAATACCTTCAACATCATCAAACTCCATCTATGATATTGTATCAAACTCTAGTAGTCATACAATATTAAAAACAGCTATTGACGCTTGTTCGCTTGACGGTGTACTAGCAGGACCTGGTCCTTTCACATTATTTGCTCCAACAGATGCTGCTTTTAATGCTCTGCCTGCTGGTACGATTACTGCTTTATTAAATGACATACCACAATTAACAGATATCTTAAAACATCATGTTGTTGCTGATAGTGTAATGTCTACTATGTTGTCAAATAATCAGGTTGTTACTACATTATTAGGTGCTAATATAACGGTCACAATTACCGCTAATGGTTTCTATATTGATAACGCAATGGTAACAATGGTAGACTTAGTTGCAGATAATGGGGTAGTACATGTTATTGATGCAGTTTTATTGCCAAATAATACATCTATAATCGATAACACTATTATGATAGAATCAAATCGGTATTTATATTCGGTAAACATCTTAGGCGATAGAGTTAGTAAATATATTAGAGGTCAGATAATTTTTGACATCTATAAAGACGGGTCTGTCATAAAGCGTTTTAACAGGTAAAGAATAAGGTTTAGTTAGTTGTAGATGAAAATAGGCCCACTCAGATGAGTGGGTTTATTTTGGTTAAATTCTTGGTCTTAATTTATGATTTCTTTTAGTAGGGCTATTTATGGTAGAACTCTAGTTTCTGATTTCAAACTTTTTAAACTTCTTTAATAACTAAATCATTACTTACTCTGAACCTTTTACCATAAACACCCTTCTTGTCAGCTTTTCCAATTCCAAATATCATAACTACATGGCACTTCCAATTTAGTTTAAGTATTTTCTTAATTCTTTTTTCATCAAATCCTTCCATTGGACAAGAATCAAATCCTTCGGATACTAATGACATCATAAAGTTTTGGCAAGCTAGTGCTGTAGTTTTTGTTACTGTTTCAAAGAGTTCATGCTTGTAAATAGGACCTCTAGGAACGGGTTTGAAGTAGCCAACAATGTTTATAAAAACAAAAATAATACGTTTTATCAGTCCAGCAATTCCAAAGCGATCATGATAGTAGGCGAATGGAATTAGTTTATTATAATAGTTATTTATAATTGGAATAAATTTATCTTGTTTTTTATATTCTTCAACAATAAAATTTCGATTTCTCTTCCATGTATCAATTCTTGCTACAGCAACTACTAATTCTTTTGCGGTCTTTGCTGCGTTCTGAGAAAAGCAAGCTTCTACCACCTGCTCTTTTTTTTCTAGATTTCGTATCCAATAAAACTCCCATGGTTGTAGATTAGATGAGTTTGGTGCTTGCAGTGATGCTTTCAAACACTTTCTCATCACAGATTCAGGCACTTCAGTGTTCGTAAACTTTCTAACTGACCTTCTCTTGTTCACTGCCTCAAAAAAATCCATATGTTATAGGGGAGTTGTAGTTAATAAACAAATACTAATTTAAATAAAAAACTATGATCATAATTGCTACAAGTGATAGAGCCGAAACTGTATATATCCACCACTTTTTAGGATTTTCCTTATTTATCTCACTACTAATAGTCCATGTAGTAATCCATACGAAAATTGATATTTCAGCAAGAGGACCTAGATCCATCTTATATGAATACTTATATAAAACGGAGGTCATTATACCAAAGAAAGCAAGGAGAAATCCAACTATACCTAAATATTTCTTAATCATTTATTTACGTTTTTATTATTTCCTCAAAGATATCTATAATAATAAACCCAACCAAATGAGCAGGTTTTTTTTGCGGGCCTACTCTTCCTTATTTTTATTTTACTTAGCCAATTTGTGCCGCAGTTTAACATAAATTAATAGTTTTGCATTAATGTTAATGAAACTAAATAGGAAAATAATTAATCAATGCATTAGTGTGCTACTGTTACTTATTTATTTATTTTGTTCATCAGCTACTCTATCATTTCATCATCATCATGATCATCATCATGACGATTTATTATTTTGCGAAAATTTTCATCAAGATTCATCTTATGATTCCGATTGCTCTCATGACTCTCACATAATAAGCTTAAAAGAAAAATGTGCTATATGCGATCATCTTTGTAATTTTGAACCGGTAATATTAGACAATACAATTAAATCTAATATTGACTTTTTTTCTGTAAATAGAATTCAAGTATTTGCTTCACTTTACATACAGGATTCAGCGAACACATTAAACAAATCTCCTCCCTTCATAATATAGACTAATTCTAGGTGTAAATTCCATACTAGTTCTTGTTAGCTAAAATAGTTAAGAAGAAGCAGTTTATCCATTTTTAATTTATTTCAATTTTTATGAAGAAATTCCTTTTTTCATCATTTCTTATGATGAATATTTTTATAACTTATTCTCAAACTAGGGGTATTGTATTAGATCCTAATAATATGCCACTTAATGAAGTTAACATATTTTTTGCAGATCAGAACATACTATTATTTAGTAATGAAGATGGTGAGTTTATAACTGAATTAGATATTCCTAATAATAGCTATATTAGTTTTTATAAGGATGGTCATTCATCTAAGATTCTTAAGTATAGATCTGGTGGAGAATTAAAGGTTATTCTTGAAAAACTTCATGTTATTTTAGATGAGGTAGGTGTTGTCGAATCTCATTCTGAACTCGGAAATAGTAAACTAATTAATATTGAAAAAAAGTCACTAAGTTCTCTAAATTCTATCTCTATGGTAGAAGACGTTGCAGAGTTAAGTGGCGTAGATATGATTTCTTCAGGTTTAGGCATTCAGAAAATAGTTGTTAGAGGATTGTCTGGAATGCGTGTTGTTACTTATCTAAATGGAATGCAGATCAATAATCAGCAGTGGGCAAATGATCATGGA
>PCBP01000079.1 GCA_002730985.1 Flavobacteriales bacterium
CTCCAAATACTGCACACACTACAAATCCGGTTCCTTGTTTTGCGATTAATACAGGATTTAATAAAATAGAAAATGGGAAATTAGCGGATATTGCCCCTACCATATTGCAAATAATGGACGTTAAAATCCCAAATGAAATGACAGGAAACAGTTTAATAAGATAAGAAATGGAACAAATAAAAAATTACATAAACGACAATAAAAATAGATTTATTAATGAGTTAGTTGATCTTTTAAAAATACCTTCAATTTCTGCAGATCCGGCTTACAAGCAAGATGTGCTTAATTGTGCTGATGAAGTGGCAAAATCCATGAAGAATGCAGGCGCAGAGAAAATTGAAATTTGCAAAACAAATGGCTATCCAATTGTGTATGGAGAGAAAATAGTAGATACTGATTTGCCAACTGTTTTGATATATGGACATTATGATGTGCAGCCTGCCGACCCTTTAGAACTATGGGAAAGCGGACCGTTTGATCCTGTTATTAAAAAGACGGACATACATCCTGAAGGAGCTATTTTTGCTAGAGGGGCTTGTGATGATAAAGGACAGTTTTATATGCATATAAAGGCTTTTGAACTTATGATCAATACAGCTACATTGCCATGTAATATTAAATTTATGATTGAAGGGGAAGAAGAAGTAGGGTCAGAAAATCTAGGGGTTTTTGTAAAAGATAATAAAGAAAGATTAAAATGCGATGCAATACTAATTTCAGATACAGGAATCATTGCAAATGATACGCCATCTATTACAACAGGGTTGAAGGGGCTTAGTTATCTTGAGGTGGAAGTTACTGGTCCTAATCGTGATCTGCATTCAGGATTATATGGAGGGGCAGTTGCAAACCCAATTAATATTCTGTGTGAGATGATATCAAAAATGAAAGATGAAAATAATCATATTACTATCCCCGGCTTCTATGATAATGTAATGGAGTTGTCAACTGAAGAAAGAGTAGAAATGGCTAGAGCACCTTTTTCATTGGATAAATATAAGAAGGAGTTAGATCTTCCTGATATTCATGGAGAAGAAGGATATACTACTATGGAGCGAACTGGGATTCGACCGACATTAGATGTAAATGGAATTTGGGGAGGATATACTGGCGAGGGGGCAAAAACTGTAATCCCTTCAAAAGCATATGCAAAGATTTCTATGCGCTTAGTTCCTAAACAAAGTGATGAAGAAATAACAGAGTTATTTTCCGATTACTTTTCAAGTATAGCTCCAAATTCAGTAAAAGTTAAAGTTACTCCTCATCACGGAGGAGAACCTTATGTTTCCCCAACTGATATTCCAGCTTATTTGGCCGCAAGTAAAGCAATGGAAACTACTTATGGCAAAAAACCAGTTCCTGTGAAGAGTGGAGGATCTATACCGATTGTTGCACTTTTCGAAAAAGAATTAGGGGTAAAATCTATACTACTTGGTTTTGGTTTGGATTCAGATGCTATTCACTCCCCTAATGAGCATTATGGAATTTTCAATTATTTAAAGGGCATAGAGACAATACCGTATTTTTTTGAGTATTATGCAAAGTCTCGTTAAAAAATGAATAGGCCTAATGTTTTAGCATTATTATTGATTTTAACAATTAGTTGCAATAGTCAAGAAAAAGAAAAAAAAGTGATTAAACAACACAAATATACAAATGCTTTAGTTTCCGAAACTAGCCCTTATTTACTTCAGCATGCTCATAATCCTGTTCATTGGTATCCATGGAGTGAAGTAGCTCTAGAAAAAGCACAGAAAGAAAATAAATTATTACTTATTAGCATTGGTTATTCCGCTTGTCATTGGTGTCATGTTATGGAACACGAAAGTTTTGAAGACTCTACAGTTGCTAAAATAATGAATGATAATTTTATTTGTATAAAAGTAGACAGGGAAGAGCGGCCAGATATAGATCAGTTGTACATGACAGCTGTGCAATTGATGAATCAAAGAGGTGGATGGCCTCTTAATTGCGTAGCATTACCTAATGGAAAACCTTTTTGGGGAGGCACTTATTTCAGAAAAGAAGATTGGAAGAAAGAAATTTTGGGCCTTGCAAGCATATATAAAAAAGATCCAAATAGAGTTATTGAGTTTGCAGATAGACTTACTTTAGGGATTCAGCAAGTGGAAAATCTTGGAATGAATATGCAAGAGGCAGATTTTACATGGCAGGATTTAGATAATATGGTTGACGCTTGGGTTGAACGTTTTGACAATAGAGAAGGAGGAAGTGATGGCGCTCCAAAATTCCCTATGCCAAATACATATAGTTTTTTATTAAAGTATGCGCATTTAGTTAAAAACACTGATATATTGGATCATATTGAACTCACATTAGATAAAATGGCTTTTGGAGGAATTTACGATCAAATTGGAGGGGGATTTGCACGTTACTCAGTAGATAACTCTTGGAAAGTTCCTCATTTTGAAAAAATGCTTTATGATAATGCTCAGATGGTTAGTTTATATTCTGAAGCGTATTTAAAATTTAGAAATCCATTGTATAAGGAGATAGTTTTTGAAACATTGGAATTTGTTCAGCGAGAGCTAATGGGAAAGAATGGAGCATTTTATTCGGCCTTGGATGCCGATAGCGAAGGAGAGGAAGGAAAATTTTATGTATGGAACAAAGCCGAGCTTAAATTATGTCTTGGTGAAGATTTTGAAATATTCAAAGATTACTATAATATAAACAAAAAAGGTCTATGGGAGCACGGGAACTATATTTTACTTAAAAAGAAGACTAAAAAACAAATTTCTAAAAAGCATACTGTTTCTTTTTCTGGTTTGGAAGATAAAATTAAAGCATGGAAAAAAATCTTAATGAAACAAAGAGATAAGCGTATTCGTCCAGGACTGGACGACAAATCATTATCTTCTTGGAATGGGCTTATGCTGAAAGGTTATATAGATGCATATATGGTTTTTGGAGAGGAGAAGCATTTAGCTGTAGCATTGCAGAATGCTAACTTCATAGTTAATACACAAATGCAAAATGACGGGAAGTTATGGCACTCTTATAAAGATGGACGTTCAACTATTAATGCTTATTTGGAAGACTATGCCCTTTTAAGCTCTGCATTTATTCGTCTTTATGAAGCTACTTTTGATGAAATATGGTTAAGAAGATCAGAGCAACTAGTTTCGTATTCTTTAGAAAACTTTTATGATAACAATTCCGGGATGTTCTATTTTACTTCTAAGTTAGATCCAGCATTGGTTGCCCGAAAAATGGAAATTAACGATAATGTAATTCCAGCTTCTAACTCTGTAATGGCAAACGTTTTGTATGATTTAGGGACTCTTTTAGATAAGGATAATTATAAGCAAAGAGCTATTATTATAGCAAATAATGTAAGGCCAGATATGCAAAAATATGCTTCTGCTGGATATGCTAATTATGGTAATTTGATATTGAAAGAAATTAATCCTTATTATGAGGTAGCTGTTGTAGGTAAAGATGCTCATACTAAAGCCATGGAGTTGAATCAGACATATATTCCAAATAAATTATTGCTTGGCACTTCTCAAAGTAGTGAAATGGAGCTTTTGCAAAAAAAATACATACAAGGCAGTACTATGATTTATGTTTGTGAGCATAAAGTATGTCAGATGCCAACTAGTAATATAATGAAGGCACAAAAACTAATGAAATAATGAGTCATCTATTTGAAGAAAAGCAGAAGTTTACACAATGGTGGGTATGGTCACTCTTATTATTGCCAATTATTATAACTGCGTCATTTTCTTTGCCTCCTAATTCAGGCCCGGGTGTAATTATAGCACTTGCAATCCCATTGTTGTTTTATTTTTTTGAACTAAGAGTACAAGTAAATGAACAAGGGTTGAATTATCAATTCTTCCCAATTCATTTTAGATCATATAGAATTAAAAAGAGTGACATAGAGAAAATAGAAGCTTTAAAGTACAAGCCATTAGGTGATTATGGTGGCTGGGGTATTCGATATGGGTTTAAGGGGAAATGTTATAATGTAAAAGGTGATTTAGGCGTTAAAGTTTTTTTAAAAAACGGATCATATATTTTATTTGGGAGTCAAAGGCATAAAGAATTAGAAAAGAGTTTGCAAAAAATTATTGAACAATAATTAAGAAATAGTTCTTTTTGCCTTTTTGTACTAGTATATATTTTTCGTTTAATAAGTTGTCTTTTGACAATTGGAAATCTTCCGTAATTTTTTCTTTATTTATACTTATAGCATTTGAGGATATCATTCTTCGTGCACTTCCTTTAGATTCAAAGATTCGAGTTTTTTCAGCAAGGACATCCAAGATGTCAGAGTTTAAATGTGCTTTTTTTATGTTAAATTTCGGAACTCCATCAAAAACAGCAAGGAAAGTATCTTCATCTAAACATTGTAAGTCATTAGCCGTAGAATTGCCAAATAAAATATTAGATGCCTTTAGTGCCATTTCTAAATCTTTTTTCCCATGCACTCTTGTAGTCACTTCCTTTGCAATTGTTTTTTGTAATAATCTTAAATGAGGACTTTCTTTATGATTTAAAATCAACTCTTTAATTTCATCTTCAGATAAAAGTGTGAAAATCTTAATATAATTTTTAGAATCTTCATCAGAAGAATTTAACCAAAACTGATAAAATTTATAAGGAGAGGTTTTTGCCTTATCTAGCCAGATATTCCCACTTTCTGTTTTCCCAAATTTTCCTCCGTCTGCTTTTTCAATAAGAGGAGTAGTCACAGCAAATGCTTTTCCTTCACCTTTTCTCCTAATAAGTTCAGTCCCACTTACAATGTTTCCCCATTGATCAGAACCTCCTAACTGGACTTTACAATTTTTATTTTTCCAGAGCCAGTAAAAATCATACCCCTGTACTAATTGATATGAGAACTCTGTAAAGCTCATGCCTGTTTCTAATCTATTTTTTACTGAATCTTTAGCCATCATATAATTTATGGACATATGCTTTCCTATATCACGTATAAAATCTAAAAAAGAAAACTCTTTAAGCCAAGTATAATTATTTACTATCTCTGCCGAGGCTTCCCCACAATTAAAATCCAAGAATTTCTTCAATTGTTTTGTTAAAGAGGTTATGTTATGCTCTAATGTTTTCTCACCTAGTAAATTGCGCTCTTTATTTTTTCCTGAAGGGTCTCCTACCATTCCAGTAGCTCCGCCAACTAAAGCAAAGGGTTTATGCCCACATCTTTGTAGGTGCACTAAAATCATAATTTGAACTAAGCTCCCAATATGCAAGGAATCTGCTGTTGGATCAAATCCAATATAAGCAGCAGTCATTTCTTTCTCAAACTGCTCCTCTGTACCTGGAACGATATCGTGTATCATCCCTCGCCATTTTAATTCTTTTATAAAGTCCACTCTAAATTATTTTTCTCAAAAATATATAAATTATTAAATCTAAGCTATAACATATGCAGGCTAAATTCTAAACTAGTATCTTTGCTATATGATATTTGTTACTGGAGGGACTGGCTTAGTTGGCTCACACGTTTTATTAAAATTAGCTCAGCAATCTAAAGAGTTTAAAGCCCTTAAAAGAGCATCCTCCTCTTTGGATGTTTGCAAAAGTATTTTCACCTATTATAAAGCAGATGATCTCTTCAGTAAAATAAATTGGTTTGAAGGAGATATGAATGATATCCCCTCATTAGAAGAGGGAATGAAAGATTGCGACTTTATTTTACATTGCGCAGGTATTGTTTCTTATTCTCCATCTGACATTCAACTTTTGAAGAAAGTAAACATTGAGGGCACTGCAAATGTGATGAATATTGCTTTAACTTCTGGTATAAAAAAGGTAGGTTTTGTGAGTTCAATTGCGGCCTTAGGGCGCAATTCTATTTCTGGGATAGTTGATGAAGAATGTCATTTTAAAGCTACAAAAATAGATAGTAATTACGCTCTAAGTAAATATTTTTCTGAGCAAGAGGTGTGGCGTGCTTCTGGAGAAGGGTTGGATGTTGTAATTATAAACCCATCGGTTATTTTAGGCCCTGGTAATTGGGCAAAAGGGAGCTCTCAAATTTTTGAAAAAATTTATAACGGATTGAAATTTTATACCAATGGAAGCACAGGTTATGTTGATGTAGTTGATGTAGCAGAATCAGTAATTCAATTGTTATTCTCTGATATAAAAAATGAAAGATTCATTGTTAATGGGGCTAATCTTAAATATCGTGATTGTTTTGATAGGATCGCTGTAGCTCTTGGAAAAACAAAAGCAACTATAAAAATCACTCCTTTTTTAAAGGAAATTATTTGGAGGATTGAAGCGATAAAGTTTCTAATTACAGGAAAACCCCCTCTTATCACAAAAGAAACTGCTAATAGTGCAATGACTAAGAGTTCTTTTTCTACGGATAAAATTCAAGCAAAAATTGGTTTTCAGTTTACTAACATTGACGCTACAATTAATAAATATGCAAATTGGTTTATCTCTGATCAAGCTTAGACTTTTCTTTTGTTAGTTGCTCCAATATATTTGTATACATTTCTTCTAATTTTTCAGGATCTTTAGAGTAGTAATCAATATTCTCTATAAAATTTTTTTTAGAAATTTTGTTTTTTTTGTAAATATCAAAATAGGTATTAGATAATTTGATTTTAGCATTTTCTATATCTTGAATTTTATTTAACTCAAAGGATGCTTCTTCTAAATGAATTTCTTTTAAAACAGTTTCAAACGTTGTTTGCGGCAAGATATTCTTTGGTATTTTTTTCTCAGAGTTAGAACATGAGAATAATAAACAAGCTAGTATTAATAAATAAATTTTCATTTTTCAAAGATATTAGATTTACTATATTCATTTATGTATATTTGCGGTAGTTATTAACCAATCAAAATTTTTCATGAAAAAATTAATGTATTTATTTGTTGCAGCTATCATGTTTGCTTTCACTGCCTGTGGAGGTGGAGAAACTGCAACGGAAGAAACTGCAACGGAAGAAACTGCAACGGAAGAAACTGCAACGGAAGAAGTTGCTGAAGATACTACTGCTGCTGAAGAAGCAGAGGCTACTGAAGAAGCAGAGGCTACTGAAGAAGCTGCTGAATAAGCAACTCTCCTATCTTTAAGAAAATCAAAGACAACTTAGGTTGTCTTTTTTTATAGTTTAACTCATTTATAAATTAAATAAAAAAGAAAATGAAAAATATAATATATTTATGCCTTATGACTATTATGCTTGCTTTCTCCGCTTGCGGAGGAGGAGAAACTGCAACCGAAGAAACTGTTATAGAGACTATTTTGTGTGCTGATCGTTGTCAAAAGGCATGTTGTTTAGGCTGTAAATCTACTGAAGGCGATAAAAAATGTATCATTTTAGCAGATGGTTCAATGCCTTGTTGCATTCCTGAAGAGCAGTAAAGTAAAGAATAGATTTACGATAAGTATGAATCACATGACCATTAATTATTCAATAGTTTTTTATTTTATCTATTGAAAGTAAGGCGCATTCCATTTCGACTTTCATTAAAATTACCATGTTCATATGCAATATGGCCATTAATTAAAGTGTGAGTGATTTTGGTGTTAAATGTTTCACCTTCAAAAGGAGACCAGCCACATTTATATAAGATATTGTCTTTTTTTACCTGCCATCTATTATTTAAGTCCACTAGTACTAAATCAGCAAAATATCCTTCACGGATAAACCCTCTTTTTTCTATTTTAAAACAAATTGCTGGGTTATGACACATTTTTTCTACAACTTTTTCGATATTCATTTTGCCTCTTTTAAAGAACTCTAACATAGCAGGAAGTGCGTGCTGAACTAATGGGCCGCCAGAAGGAGCGTTAAAATAAGTGTTGTTTTTTTCTTCTAATGTATGCGGGGCATGATCTGTAGCTATTACATCTAACTTGTCATCTAAGAGCGCTTGAAATAAAGCATTTTTGTCACTTTCTTTTTTCACTGCTGGATTCCATTTTATCAGTGTGTCTTTTTCTGTATAATTGGTTTCATCAAACCAAAGATGATGAATACAGACTTCTGCAGTAATCCTTTTGTCTTTTAATGGTACTTTATTGGTTAATAATTCAATTTCTTTTTCAGTTGAAATGTGAAAAATATGTAAGCGAGTGTTATGCTTCTTTGCTAATGCAACAGCTAGTGAAGATGATTTAAAGCAGGCTTCAGTACTTCTAATTTTTGGGTGCTCTGACATTGAGACCTCTTCACCATATTGAGCTTTTGCTTTTGCAATATTTTCTTTAATTATTCTTTCGTCTTCACAGTGAACAGCAATTAGCATAGGTGATTTAGCAAAAATTTCCTCTAAAACATTTTTGTTATCTACAAGCATATTTCCTGTTGATGAACCCATAAATATTTTTATTGCTCCAACATTTTTGGGGTTTGTTTTAAGTATTTCCTCCAAATTATTATTGCTTGCCCCCATAAAAAAAGAATAATTTGCAATTGATGTTTTTGAAGCGATTTGGTATTTTTCTTCTAACAATTCTTGTGTTAAGACTTGAGGATTAGTATTTGGCATCTCCATAAAAGAGGTTATTCCGCCAGCAACAGCCGCTTTACTTTCACTATAAATATTTGCCTTATGTGTAAGGCCCGGCTCTCTGAAATGCACTTGATCATCAATAACTCCTGGCAATAAATACAAGCCTTCTGCATCAATTAGTTGGTCCGCATCAATTGTTATCTTTGGAGAGATTTTTTTAATTTTCTGATTTTCAATTAGCACATCTGACCGGTAAGTTCTCCCCTCATTAACCAGTTTTGCATTTTTTATTAATGTTAGCATTTTATCTTCCCCAGCTTCTAAAAAAACTTTTAATTTTCATTTCTAACACTCCAAGTACTGCCTCCATAAAAATACCACTACTCATTTTTGAGTCTCCTTCAGCTCTATCGGTAAAAATGACAGGAACTTCTACTAGATTAAAACCATACTTCCAGGCTTTGAATTTCATTTCAATTTGAAAAGCATACCCTACAAATTGAATCTTTTTCAGTTTAATAGTTTCTAAAACTTTCCTATTATAACATTTAAATCCAGCTGTAGAGTCATGGATTGGCATTCCTGTAATTAGTTTAACATATTTTGAGGCAAAAAAAGACATAAGCAATCTAGCCATTGGCCAATTTACAATATTAACACCTTTAACATAGCGAGAGCCAATTGAAACATCTCCTCCATCAATAGCACTTGCTTCATATAGTCTAATTAAGTCGTCAGGATTATGAGAAAAATCAGCATCCATCTCAAAAATAAATTGATAATGTCTATTTAATGCCCATTTAAAACCATGAATGTAAGCGGTCCCTAAACCTAATTTTCCAGTTCGTTCCTCAATGTGTAGTTGATCAGGATATTGTTGCTGTAATTTTTTCACAATATTAGCAGTCCCATCAGGAGATCCATCATCAATAATTAAAATATGAAATAGTTTTTCTAATGAAAAGACCTTGAGAATAATCTTTTCAATATTTTCTTTCTCATTATAAGTAGGAATAATTATTAAACTATCAGTCATTTTGCAAAAATAAGTAAACTGCTGTATAAAATGATTATTGTGCAGATCTTTTGATATCCTCTACAACGCTAGGATCTAAAAGTGTGCTTGTATCTCCTATATTTTCTGTATTACCTTCAGCAATTTTTCTAAGAATTCGTCTCATAATTTTTCCTGATCGGGTTTTAGGAAGCCCATTTACAAATTGGATTTTATCTGCTTTTGCAATTGGGCCAACTTCTTTCGCTACAAAATCATTAATTTCTTTTTTAAGCAGATCATTATTAGCTACTTCATTATGACAAATTACATAGGCATAAACGCCATTTCCTTTAATCGGATGAGGAAATCCTACAATAGCTGTTTCACAAACATTTGGGTGCTCATCCATTGCACTTTCAATTTCAGCAGTTCCTAAATTATGTCCAGACACAATAAGCACATCATCTACCCTCCCTGTTATTCGGTACATCCCATTTTCATCTCTTAAGCACCCATCCCCTGTAAAATATTTATTATGGAAAGCGGAAAAATAAGTTTCTTTAAATCTTTTATGATCACCATAAATTGTCCTTGCAATTGAGGGCCAAGGAAATTTTATACACAATCTTCCTTCAACAGAATTTCCTTCAAGTTCATTCCCTTTTTCGTTAACTAAACAAGGCTGGATTCCAGGAAGAGGCAAAGTGGCAAAAGAGGGTTTTGCAGGAGTTACATTTGCTAAATTAGAAATCATTATTCCGCCTGTTTCTGTCTGCCACCAAGTATCTACAATAGGACAATTATCTTTCCCAATTTCTTTATTGTACCAATGCCAAGCATCTTCATTTATTGGCTCCCCAACTGTTCCCAAAACCTTCAATGATGATAAATCATAAGGAGTTACAAATTCCATTCCCTTCGCTTCTAATGCACGAATAGCAGTTGGTGCGGTGTAAAAAATATTGATTTGATTTTCTTCAATAATTTTCCAAAAACGTCCGGCATCTGGATAAGAAGGGGTTCCCTCAAACATTACAGTTGTTGCTCCTGCTAGAAGAGGCCCATAAACAATGTAAGAATGCCCTGTTATCCATCCAATATCTGCAGTACACCAATAAATATCCCCATCTTCATATTGGAAAACGTTTCTGAAAGAATATTCAGTATATATCATGTAACCAGCAGTGGAGTGCTGTATTCCTTTAGGCTTTCCGGTTGACCCAGAGGTGTATAAAATAAAAAGAGGGTCTTCAGAATCCATTATTTCAATTGGACAATCAGAATTAGAATTTTCCATCTGCTCATGCCACCAAAAATCTCTGTTCTTTTGCATATTGATATTACTCTTTGTTCTTTTCAAAACAATGCATCTTTCAATAGATGGAGTGCTTTTCATGGCCTCATCAGAAATTTCTTTTAGAGGGGTTGTTTTATCTCCTCTAAATCCTCCATCAGCAGTTATTAATAATTTGCAAGTAGCATCATTAATTCTGTCAGATAATGATTTTGCAGAAAATCCAGCAAAGACAACAGAATGCACTGCCCCAATCCTTGCGCATGCTAAAACAGCAATAGCTAATTCAGGAACCATTGGCATGTAAAGACATATTCTGTCTCCCTTTTTTACTCCATTTTTTCTTAAAACATTTGCACATTTGCAAACTTGCGTATAAAGATCTTTGTAGCTTAGGTTTATATTTTTCTCTTGAGGATCATTAGCAATCCATTTAATGGCTGTTTGATTTCCTTTTTTTTCTAAATGTCGGTCTAAACAATTTTCTGTAATATTAAGTTTTCCTCCTTCAAACCATTTTATTTCTGGTTTTGTAAAATCCCATGAAAGGACATTTCTCCATCTCTTTCTCCAACTAAAATTTCGAGCTTTTCCCTCCCAAAAATCTTCCGGATGCTTAATACTTCTTTCATATTCTTTTTTGTATTTCTCAAATGATTTAATATTTTTTTGCATGTCTATTTCAGTATTTTTTTTTACAGATAATCATAATTCAAACTTTTATTAACATAAGTTATAATATATGATAGTTTTTGTAGCTTAGCACCAATTAAATTAAAATTTAAAAATATGAAAAAAATTCTACTAATACTAGCTGTAATTTTGACAGCTAATTTGAATGCTCAAGTAGCCCCTTGTTCTGATTTATTTATTTCAGAATATGTTGAAGGGCCTGCTAATAATAATGCAATTGAGATATATAATCCAACATTAAATTCAATTGATTTGTCTGGTTATACTGTTAACAGGTATAGTAACGGAGCTAGTTCTGGCCCGGAAGTTTGGCAATTATCTGGAGCAATTGCTGCAGGAGAAGTTGTAGTAGTTGGTAATGGCCAAGTTGATTCAGTTTGGGTATCAACTTACTGGTCACTTCCTGTAGACCCTGTTTTTTATAATTTGTTAGATGATCATTGTAATGGAGATTATGACGCGAATTCAACTTTTTATTTTAATGGAGATGATGCAATGACATTAGAGTACAACGGGAATTCTGTTGATATTTTTGGTAAAGTGGGAGAAGATCCTGGCTACGCATGGACTGATGATATAAGTGCAGGCTATACTGATGCAAATGGAGGTACATGGTGGACAAAAAGACAAACATTAATTAGAAAGCCTACGGTACAAATAGGCGTTACACAAAATCCTATTTTATTTGATCCAACACTAGAATATGATTCTTTGCCAGATGCTACATATTCTAATCTAGGATCACATAATTGTGATTGTTCAGGGACTTCTAATATCAATGAGAATAAAGATGTTTCTTATGTCATCTATCCTAATCCTGCAAATAGAGGGGCTGAGGTGTCTATTAATGCAATCCCTCGTGTTAAAAATGTTTTTTTAACCAATACCTTAGGAGAGCAAGTAAGATTTGGTCAATCAATTAATACAAGTGGGCTAGCAAAAGGAACTTATATCATAGATATTGAATTTTACAGTGGAAATTTTGCACAAAACAAACTAATTATAGAGTAGTAATATCAAAAAGAAATTAAAATACTGATGGAAACATCAGTATTTTTTTAGTAGAAAAAAATGAAAAAAACAGCCATTTTATTTTTTGGATTAATTATTAGTTTTGGATCTTTTGCTCAAACTAAAATAACTGGAAAAGTTACTGATGCTAATACAGGAGAAGCATTAATTGGCGCTACAGTGATATATGGGAAAGGTCAGGGAACTGCTACGGACTTTAATGGTGATTATACTTTTAGTATTCAAGAAGGAGAAAGGAGCATTCAGGTTTCTTATGTTGGATATAAAGAAATCAACCAATTAGTTGTTGTCAAAGGAAGTTCTCAAGTATTAGATTTCAAATTAAAAACAGTTCTTTTAAATGAGGTGCAAGTGGTGGCTGATATTGCTATAGATAGAGAAACGCCTGTTGCTTTTTCTACTATTCCTATGAAGCAAATTAGCGAAGAGTTAGCCTCACAAGACATTCCAATGGTGCTTAACTCAACTCCTGGAGTGTATGCAACCCAAAGTGGAGGAGGAGATGGAGATGCAAGAATTACAATTAGAGGTTTTAACCAACGTAATGTAGCCGTAATGATTGATGGAATCCCAGTAAATGATATGGAAAATGGCTGGGTATATTGGTCTAATTGGTTTGGATTAGATGCAGTAACATCAAATATTCAGGTTCAAAGAGGCTTGGGGGCTTCTAAAATTGCTATACCTTCAGTTGGAGGAACTATGAATATTTTAACAAAAGGAACTGGCAATAAAGAAGGGGGGACTGTTAAACAATCTGTTGGAAGCTTTGGGAGACTTAGAACTTCATTAGGATATAATTCTGGAAAATTAAAAAATGGTTGGGGCTATACTTTGGCAGGATCTTATAAAAGGGGAAATGGGTTCGTAGATGAAACTTGGAGCGAAGGGTTCTTCTATTATGCAAAAATTCAGAAAGAATTAGGAAATCATATATTGAGTTTCTCTGCAATGGGGGCACCACAAAAACACGGTCAAAGATCTTATAAAAGTGACATAGCAACTTATGACACTGCTTTTGCTCGTTCTCTTGGAGATACTTCTGATTTTTCTGAAAGAATTGTAAATAAAGGGATTTCCTTTAACAAACATTGGGGCTATTTAGATAGATGGATTTTAGATAGTAATGGAGATACTATTCATAACAGAGAAATTTTAAATACAAAACAGAATTACTATCATAAACCTCAGTTTTCATTGAGAGATTTTTGGACAATAAATGAAAATTTTTATGTGTCTAATATTTTATATGCATCAATTGGCAATGGAGGGGGAACAGGCTTAAGTGGCAATACAAATAATTATGATGAGACTGGACAATATAATTTGCAAGAAGCTTACAATGCAAATTCTAATAATATTGATGGACTTTATTCATTAGATGAAAATAAAGCAGGAACTTATTTAAGAAGCTCTATCAATAATCACTTCTGGTATGGTGGATTGTCCACGCTTAACTATCAATTTTCTGATCAAATTTCACTTTCTGGCGGATTAGATTTGCGTTATTATAAAGGAGAACATTACAGAGAGGTCTATGATTTACTAGGAGCTGATTATGCATTAGATGCAGCAAATGGATTACAAGATTCTGAGATAAAAAAACTTGGAGAGAAAGTAGGTTATCATAATGATGGTATAGTAAAATGGAGCGGAGCTTTTTCTCAAATGGAATATAGCAATGGAATAGTAAGTGCATTTTTAAATATTTCTGGCTCAAATTCTGCTTATAAAAGAATCGATTATTTTCGTAAAAAAGATTTAGTATTAGCTGACACCACATACATTGAAGCATTAGGAACATCTGTTGCAACAGAATTAGAATTTGATAACGATGGAAATCTTATTGGTGCGAATAAAACGATGATTGAGGATACGGTTTGGCATAATGGAACTGCTTATACTATGAATTCAGATGAAGCAAAATTAGCTGAAACAGATTGGAAACAGATTAGCGGATTTACTATTAAGTCTGGGGCAAATATTAATCTTGATGAGTTTAATAATGTTTTTTTTAATTTAGGGTATATTTCAAAAGCGCCTAGATTTAATAATGTATACTACTATGATAACACCTTGTTTAGAGACATTAAAAATGAAATTGTAAAAGCTATTGAAGGAGGGTATTCATTTAGATCATCTTTATTCTCGTCTAATATTAATGCTTATTATACTCTTTGGGAAAACAAGCCATCTAATGGAGGGGTAACAGTGATGGTTGACGATATCCCTTATAGGGCAAATATTAATGGCATGAATGCTTTACATAAGGGACTTGAAATGGATTTCGCATATAAAATATTACACAATTTGAGTTTAGAGGGGTTAATTTCATTGGGAGATTGGACTTGGAAATCAGCAGACACAGTAAGATTTTTAGATGATAATAATAATCCAATTACAGATGATTTTGGAAACGAGATAATTGCTAGTTTTGATGCAGATGGAGTTCATGTTGGTGATGCTGCTCAAACTCAATATGGATTAAGTATCAGATATGAGCCTGCACATAATGCTTATATAAAATTAAGAGGAACATTTTTTGATAATTATTATTCTGATTTTGATCCATTATCATTAAACGGGAGTAATGCTGGAAGAGAAAGTTGGAAAATCCCCGCCTATAATTTGATAGATTTACATGCAGGATATAAATTTAGAATTACAGAGAAAACAAAACTAGCTTTGAAATTAAGTATACTTAATTTGCTAGACGGAATGTATATTTCGGATGCCCAAAACAATGATCCCTATAACGCAAATTATCAAGATTTTGATGCTAAATCAGCGGGAGTATTTTTTGGTCTTGGAAGAAGGTTTAACTTATCAGCTCAATTCACTTTTTAATTATATAAAAACACAAAAATACAACATGAAAAAAACAATAATTTTTATCTTTTCGGCTTTAGTTAGTATTACAGGATTTTCACAAGCAAATATTGCAGCCGCTAGAGTTATGGGAGTAGGGGCAACAGTTACGATCACTGGCGTTGTCACAAATGGAGACGAACTTGGCCCAATCCGCTATATTGAAGATTCAACAGCAGGGATGGCGCTTTACGATCCAACTGTTCTGGTTGGAACAGTTAGAGGAGAGGAAGTAACCGTAACAGGAGTCCTTGTTGATTACAATGGATTAATGGAGATGCAACCCGTTAATTCTATTACAGTAAACTCAGCTGGAAATTTTGTAGCCCCTCAATTGATCACTCCTTTACAAGTTGGTGAAAGTACAGAAGGCGAGCTGATCCAAATAGATAATGTAATTTTCAACAATGGTGGCTCTATGTTTAATGTAGGTACTCATGATTTTGATGCAAATGGTGAAACAGGTAAAATTTATATTAAAGCTGGTAGCCCATTAGAAAATTCTATGATTCCAATGGGTTTAGTTACATTAATTGGGATTTCATCACAGTATACCTTTTCAATGCCTGCAAATGATGGATACCAAATTTTACCAAGAGACTCTGCTGATATTATACAAACAGGAGCTTTGATATTTACATCTTCTGTAATGCAATCAAATATTACAACAACTTCCTTTGATTTAAGCTGGAGTGTTTCAGATTCTTCATCAACTAATTGTAATTATGGCACAACTAATTCATTAGGCTCTTCTATGAACAATGGAGGAAATAGTTTGACTCATACAATAAGCCTGACAGGCCTTGATCCAGCTACTTTTTATTATGTTGAGTGTTTTTCTATGAATGGAACTGATACTGCATTTTCATCAGTTGGATTATATTCAACTGCTTCAAATTCCTCTGGGCTTATTCGTCCGTATTTTAATCATTCAGTAGACAATTCATTTTCAAATGGTGTAGACGCTCAAAATATCACTACTTTTTTTAATGATACTATAGCTGCATATATGAATCTAGCCGACTCAACATTAGATATCTGTGTATACAACGCTTCAGATGCAACAATTGCTGCAGCAATAAATGATGCTTATAATAGAGGTGTAGCTGTGCGTTATATTGCAGATGATGATGTTGTGAATTCCATGTTATCTTCACTAGATCCAAATATTCCTGTTCTTTATCGGGACCCTGCTCCAGCAGGAATAATGCATAATAAATTTATTATTATTGATGCTCATTCTACTGATAACTCTTGGGTAATGGGAGGCTCTACAAATTGGACAAATCCAAACAATTTATTTAATGACTATAATAATATTATTTTTATTCAAGATGAGGCAATTGCAAAAGCATATACCATTGAGTTTGATGAAATGTGGGGAGGGGTCTTTGGGACTCATAAGGCAGATAATACACCACATAAATTTATCGTAGGAGGATCTGAAGTTGAGGTGTACTTTTCTCCTTCTGATCAAACTACCAATCAAATTAATAAGGTAATTGAGAGTGTTGATTATACTTTTGAATTTGGGCTTCTAAGTTTTACACGAGATGATTTGGCACAAACAATAATCGATAGAGATGCTCAATTTGGAGTGAATATTAGAGGTATTATTGAAGATGAAAATTCTACAGGAAGTGAGTTTGCAAATCTTCAGAGTAATGGTGTCAATATGAGGTCCCATATGGGTGTTTCAAATTCATTTCATCATAAATATGCAATTGCAGATGCAAATATTGCAGGTTCTGATCCCATAATTCTTACTGGGTCTCATAACTGGAGTAATAATGCTGAAAACAACTCTGATGAGAATACACTTATTATTCATGATGGGACTATAGCAAATATTTATCTGCAGGAATTTGAAAAAAGATGGGCAGAGTTAGGAGGGCCTCCAAATTCTC
>PCBP01000080.1 GCA_002730985.1 Flavobacteriales bacterium
AGCTTCATCAACTATAAAGATAGTATTATTATGTGTGTTTTCTTTTAGAGTTATAAAAGTGTTCCCATTCTTGTTTGTTCTTATCCAGTAGATTTTTTTATGAATAGTACTTGCAGGTTTCTTAGAATATCTTGAGAGCACCTTTGCGGCTCTACCTGTTGGAGCCATTAGCACTGAACGTTTTCCTAAAACAGGTAAGGACCTTACAAGTGTTGAGACTACAGTAGTTTTACCTGTACCTGCGTAACCTTTGAGCATAAAGATACTTCTATTTCCTATAGTTGCTATAAAATCAGATATATCAGTAATTATTTGGTCTTGCTTACTTGTTGGATCAAAAGGAAAATGTAATCTTATTCTTTCTTGTAGTTTCTTGCTGCTCATTTAGAGGATGTTGACTTCTGGATCAATCTTTATGCCGTATTTATTTAAAATAGTTTCTTGTATCTTTTTAGCAAGGTTGACAATCTCTCTTCCGCTAGCATTTCCATAATTTACAAGTACTAAAGCTTGGTTCTTATGTATGCCTGCATCATTATCTCTATATCCTTTAAGTCCTGCATTCTCTATTAGCCAGCCGGCTGCTATTTTTGTCTCATTATCTGACATTTTATAGCCAACTATTTGAGGAAACTCTTGCTCTAGCTCTTTAAATTTGATTGTAGAGATTATAGGATTCTTAAAAAAACTTCCGCTGTTACCAAGTGTTGCAGGATTTGGTAATTTTCTATTTCGTATATTGATTACTGCATCAGCAATATGCTTTGGTGATGGATGTAGATTTAAAGAATTCAGTTCTTCTTCAATGGCACCATAGGTGGTTTTGTTTAGTGGAGTCTTTAGAAGTCTAAATTCAACTTTAGTTATAATAATTCTGTTTTTTAATTTTACTTTAAAGATCGAACTCCTATATGAAAATTCACATTCTTCATTCTTATAAATTTTGGTCTTCCTGTTTTGCGTGTCAAAAGTATGGACTTTAGTTATACTGTCTTTTACTTCCATGCCATAGGCTCCAATATTTTGTACTGGACTAGCGCCAACCGTTCCAGGAATTAAAGCTAGATTTTCTACTCCTGAAAGTTCCTGGCTTACGCTCCATTGCACAAATTTATGCCAGTCTACTCCACCGCCAACTTCAATAATTACAGATTCTTGATTGTCTTCTAAGATTTGTATTCCTTTAATCTTGTTGTGCATAATTAATCCGTCAAAATCTTGTGTGAATAATATGTTTGAGCCTCCACCTAGCATAAATGTTTTATTAGTATTGTAAATTTCTGAATCTAGGATATTATTTAATTCAATAATAGAGTCAAATGTTGTAAAGTATTTTGCTTTAGCATCTACCCCAAAGGTATTTCGATCTTTTAGGCAATAATTTTCTTTAAATTTGAGCATATTTAAAGTATTTGAGGGTCTATCTCTGTTAGCTTATGATCCGCACATTTTAGTGTTCTAGACTGATATTTTTTGATTATTGCGTAGTCATGTGTTGCGATTAATACTGTGGATCCTTTTGTATTTATCTCTCTCAATAGCTCAATAATTTTTCCTGACTTCTCAGGATCAAGATTGCCTGTTGGTTCATCTGCCAGAATGATTTCAGGATAATTTAACAGTGCTCTTGCGATTGCTGCTCTTTGCTGTTCTCCTCCTGATAATTCATATGGCATCTTCTCTTTTGCTCCATTTAAATGTACACTCTCTAACACTTCATCTATCCTGGAAGATATTTCTGCTTTATTTTTCCAGCCGGTTGCTTTTAGTACAAACTTTAAATTATCGGCAATAGTTCTGTCAGTTAATAGTTGAAAATCTTGGAATACTATTCCTAGTTTCATCCTCAATGCAGGGATTTCTTTATGTTTTATCTTTGTCAAGTTAATATCAGCAACCGAGATATTCCCAGCAGCCACCTTTATTTCAGCATATAAAGCCTTTAGGAGAGAGCTTTTCCCACTACCAGTCTCTCCAATAAGATAAAGAAATTCTCCTTTTAAGATCTTCAGCGTAATATTGTTAAAAATCTGGTGGTCCATTTGGTGTATATTGACACCTTGAAGATGTATTATTGGCTTATCCATTCTCGCTAAGATATTTATGAATCCTACCATAAGGCATTCTTTCTAATAAAGAGGTGATTTCTTTGGCATGCTTCTCTAGTCCTTTCTTCTTTAGCCCTTGTGTAACTTGGTTCAATCTGAAATATGCTATTAAAGTCATTTCAAAATCTCTGATTTGTACAAAGTCTGGTATTTTATTAGTTCCTTTTATTTTTAGGATGTATAACACTAAGCAAATTAAAAAAATATTATGTCCAAAACGTCAAATTATGTCAATAATTGTTAAATAATTCTGTTTAAAACTTGAGTTATGCTTCTTTATGGGTGTTTCTTTATTTACTAATTTTATATTCTATCATAGTAAATATGAAAAAACAAATTGCTTTATTGTTGATTGTCAGTATGAGTAGCTTATTATCTGCTCAAGACAATCTGCTTTCTCAAGCTAGGGCCTTATTTGATTCTGGTAAATATAGCGCTTCTCAGTCTATTTTAGATCAGTTTTCTAGCAGTAATCTCACTGCTGAGATCATGTATCTAAATGCTAGATGTTCAAAGGAACTGTTTCTGAGTGATGCAATCTCACTTTACCATGATCTAAATTCAACTTTCCCTTATCACAGATTTAGAGATGAGGTACATAAAGATCTGGCATTGATTTATTATAGAGAAAAAAGATATACTAATGCTATTTTATCATTCTTAGAAGTAAAGTTGCTATCAAATGAACAATTGTTTAAATTAGCCTATTCTTATTTTCTTATTGACTCCTTGGGAGAGGCTCAGTTGTATTTCTCAAAGATAATGAATACTGATAGTAAATTTGCCTCAACCTCACAATACTATTATGCATTTATTGCATATAAAAGAGGTCTGTATAAGTCCTCTTTGGATAATTTTAAAGAACTCTCAGATGACGAGAAATTTGGTGCAATTGTACCATATTATATTAGTCAGATTTATTTTTTTCAACAAGAATACCAGAATCTAATAGCATTTGCAAAACCATTATCTGATAATGTTATAGCCAGCAGGAAATCTGAGATTAATAGATTATTGGCCGAGGCCTACTATCGAACTAATGACTTTACAAATGCGATAGAGCATTTTGAGGTGTTTATTAATGAAGAAAGAGAAACAAGTTCATTAGTGTATTTTCTGTTAGGGCATTCGTATTTTGAATCCAAAAATTATGAGGATGCCATTTCTAATTTGGAACGTGTTTCAAATGCTCCAGATAGCGTTATGCAATATTCCTCATATTATCTTGGGGCCAGTTATTTGAAGCAAGAACATTATAATTATGCTTTGCAAGCGTTTAAGAAGTCATCAAGTTATGAATATAATAGAAGATTGCAGGAGGATGCTTACTATAACTATGCAAAGTTGTCTTATCAGTTAGATCTCCCTTTTGATAATACACTAAAAGTATTAACAACTTATTTAGCAAATTTTGACAGCCCTATGCATGTACAGAAAATTAAGACCTTAATAGTCCAAACATTGCAGGCTACAAGTCAATATTCTGAAGCTTATATGGTATTAAAAGACATTCCTTCACCAAGTTACGATCATAAGAAAGCATTACAGCAGTTAGCGTTTTTTTTAGGTGTTAAGGAGTTTAATCAGCAGAATTTTAAAGAAGCAATTACTTATTTTACACATGCTAATGAATACCCTATCAATGATACTTATTCTTATTTGTCAAATTTTTGGCTTGCTGATTGTTATTTCCATCTAGGTGACTATAGACGATCAATTGATGGTTATAATGGGCTCTCTGTTGTTGTAGAGGGCCATCTTGCTGGTTATGAGCATTTGAAGAAATATAATCTAGCATATTCATATTTTAAAGCTCAAGACTATGTAAATTCAGTAAAATGCTTTCGTTCTTGTGAAAAAAATGTTTCTGATAGTATGAAGCTGAATGATACCTACTTGAGGATCGCAGATGGGTACTTTATGAATAGTGATTTTTCTTTGTCGGCGAAATATTATGACAAAGCACTTCTCTGTAGCCTTTTTGATACTGATTATGCTTTATATCAGAAATCTGTCTCATTGGGGTTAATTGGGAAAAATGCTTCAAAGCTTAATTGTCTAGAAAGAATTATTGACGAATTTTCTAGCTCATCTTATTATGATAACTCCCTATATGATTTGGCAAAATATTATAAGAATACAGCAAATTATGATTTAGCAAATAAGTATTATAATGATGTAATATCTTTTAGCATTGATGGTGATTTAATTGCAGATGCTTATCTCAGTAAGGGAATGATTTATTTTAATAGTGGGAAGACTGAGCTTGCTATTGATGAGTTTTTATTTGTTGTGAATAATTATCAGCAAACTAAATATTTTAAGGAAGCATTATCTGCTTTGCAATCAGCTTACGCCTCCATTGCAAAGATTGAGGAGTATTTTTCAGTTATTGAATCATTACCAGAGATAAGTATCACAAAAGCAGAGCAGGATTCATTAACTTACAATACTGCCTTTATGAAATTCTCGGAGCTGGATTATGAGGTCGCTAGCAATTCTTTTGATAAATATTTACAAAGATTTGAAAGCGGTATCTTTAGAATTGATGCCACTTATTATAATGCTATAAGTTCATTAAAAATTGGGGATACGGCAACTGCAATACTTAATTATCAAAAGATAGTGGAAAGTAATTCTTCATCTCATAAAGAGAATTCTTTAATATTCTTAGCTAGGAGAAGTTATAATGCTGATGACTATGAAAAATCAAATATATATTACAGTAGATTATTGGATTTTGTATCATCAAATACAATTAAGAGAGAAATAGTTATAAGACTTATGACAGGAAATGAGCATACCGACAAGATAGTTGCTTTAAAATATGCAGCGCAAGTAGTAGAATTTGAAAAGATAGATAATTGGCTGCTTAGTAAAGCTTATATAATTATAGCAAGAGATGAATTTGATTCAGGTAATTATGCAAAATCAAAATCAACATTTGAGATAGTAAGTAATTTGTCCTTCCATGATGAAGGAGCTGAGGCAAAATATTATTTAGCATACCTTACTTATTTAGATGAAGACTTTTTACTGGCAGAACAGTTAATTTTTGCATTGGCAGAGCATTATAGTAATGACTACTTTATTGCAAAAGCATTTATTCTGTTAGCAGATATTTATGTAGCACAGGATAATTTTTTTCAGGCAAAAGCTACCTTGGAGAGTATCATTGCAAATCATGATGATGAAGAGTTATTAAATGTTGCTAGAAAAAAATGGGAACTTATAATAGAGAGCGAGAAGGAGACACTTGCTATAGGGGCGGAGGAAGAGTCCTTTATTGAGATGTCAGAAGATGATTTTGAATATGAAGTAAAACAGATAGATGATGACTATATTGTGCCTATGCCAGACATATTGATCAAAGAAGGTGATAGTATTGAGATAATTAATGAAAATATTTTAGAGAATGAATTTGAATAAGATAGTATTAGTAATTCTTTTAGGTGCTAGTTCTACTTTTGGACAAGATATTGGGACGACAGAGGTTAAGGTTGTTGAAGGGTTTGAGCCTGTGATCCCTGGAGCTAGCAGATTGAATGAAAATGCAACTTTTGCTGATACTATTAGAAAAGACAGGACTCAAATTTATGAGGTGGTTGATGTATATCTAAATTCGGATTATAAGACACGACCATTGGCAGCTGCTCAAGTTAAAGATGATAAAATTGCTGAGTTATATGCAACAAAGATTGGATTAGGATTTGGAAATACTTTTATGACTAATGCAAGTATTGTGCATAATAGTAGGCGTTCTAGGAGTTTGAGTTTCGGCCTGTTTGCAAATCATTTTGCTAATAAATATTATTTAGCAAAAAATAGTAAAAATACTATGTGTGCGTATGCAAAGAAAATAGAATCTTCTTATATTTTTTTAGCGAATCTGAATTATGAAAGAAATACAGCTTCTTATTATAATGAGGAGATTAACTTAGTAGAAGATAAGTTTTTTAGAAACCGCTTTGCGTATACCAAATTCTCTTTTTCTGCTATTTCAACAGAAGAGTCTAGTCAGAAACTAAAGCATCAGACTACTTTCTCTATTTCTGATCTAAATGAACTTTCAGAGAATCAGCTCTATTTAGGCTCTAATTTGAGGAAGACAATAAATGGACTTTCATATAGCTTAATGATTGAATTTGATAATTATTTTCGTTATAATGTTTCAGATTCAGAGATTGAGAATGCACACCTAAAGATATTCTCACTTTCTCCTAATACTAGCTTTAAAGGATATGGTATTGATTTTGATTTAGGGTTTGATTTTGATTTTTCCTTTGAAGATAATTCAGTCGGCTTTTTCCCTAACATCAAGGCTGCTAAGGAGCTTGTAAAAGATATTTTGCTAATTTCTGGAGGATTGACTCATAGTGAGCAAAAACACACGCTTAAATCGTTGTCTGATGCAAACCCTTATATACATTCTTTTGGAACTAATCAATCTATTTTGGGAGATACTAGTTTTCTTCATGATTTAGAAATTACGGATGTCAATGAATTTTATTTAAGCATGCGAAATGTACTTTCAGAAGCGGAAGTTTTTGAAGGAAGTGTTGCGTACGGAATAGTTTCAAATTTCGCCCATTTTATTGGTTTTGAATACCAACGCTATAATCGTTTTAAGGTTGCATATATTGATGTAAAACAACTCCACTTGAATGCTAATTATTCCAGAAAAATAAATGATATCATTAGCTTGCAAGCAGATGCTAATTACTTTAGCTGGGATGAGGATGTTTATTATAAACCTAGCTTTGCTGCAAAATTGGCTGCTCCAATAAATTTAAGAGATAAAATAAAAGTGAGTCCATCAGTAAGTTATATGGGTGAAAGAAGCGTGTTGAGTGATAATATCTATGAGCTTCCTGCACAGATTCATATAAATTTAGGCGTATATTATTCCTATTCAAATCAGCTTTCGGCTTATCTGCAATTAAATAATCTTACTAACTCAGAAGAAGACCTCTGGTTAGGTTATCGTGAGATTGGTTTTAATGGATTATTTGGAGTTGATTTTTCCTTCTAGAAGTTATCAACTTATGTTGATAAAACAAGTTGTTTATTATAAGGTTTTTTGTGCTTTTAATCGATAGTAACATTGTATATTTGTTTCTTTATAAAGAAGAGACTAAAAATAATATACTTTTATGAGTGAAGAAAAGAAAAATCAAGATTATAGCGCAGATAATATTCAAGTGCTTGAAGGCTTAGAAGCAGTTAGGAAAAGACCTGCTATGTATATTGGTGATATTGGGGTGAAAGGATTGCATCATTTGGTGTATGAAGTAGTGGACAACTCAATTGATGAGGCTTTAGCTGGTCATTGCTCTCATATTGATTGTTTTATTAATGATAATAATTCCATAACTGTTACTGATAATGGTAGAGGGATTCCAACAGGAATGCACGAGAAAGAGGGGAAATCAGCTCTTGAGGTTGTAATGACTGTTTTACATGCAGGTGGAAAGTTTGATAAGGGCTCATATAAAGTTTCTGGAGGACTTCATGGAGTTGGAGTTTCTTGTGTTAATGCTCTTTCATCTAATTTAAGAGTTGAGGTGCATAGAGATGGCAAGATTTTTGAGCAAGAGTATAAGATTGGAGTTCCTCAATACGATGTACGTGAAGCTGGAGCCACTGATAAAACTGGTACGTTGGTTACTTTTCAGCCAGATCCAGAAATCTTTGAAGATACCGTATATCATTTTGATATCTTAGTAGCTCGTCTAAGAGAGTTGGCGTTCTTAAATAAAGGAATTCATCTTTCTATTACTGATAAAAGAAGGAATGATGAGAAGGGAGAGTTTGTGAAGGAAGAGTTTTACTCTGAAGGAGGACTAAAGGAGTTTGTTTCTTTCTTAGATGAAACTAGAGTTCCTATATTGGAAGATGTGATTTATTTTGATGGAGAAAAAGATGGGGTTCCGGTTGAGGTTGCAATGTTGTATAACAGTTCTTATACTGAAAATGTCCATTCTTATGTAAATAATATTAATACGCATGAGGGAGGCACACATCTTTCTGGTTTTAGAAGGGGTCTTACTAGAACGCTTAAGAAATACGCTGATGAATCTGGCCTACTAAAGAAAGTAAAAGTTGAAATTTCTGCTGATGATTTTAGAGAAGGATTGACAGCTGTAATTTCAGTAAAAGTAATGGAACCACAGTTTGAAGGCCAGACAAAAACTAAACTTGGTAATAAAGAAGTTACTACAGCTGTTTCACACTCAGTAAGTAATATGCTTACCTTTTATTTAGAAGAAAACCCTGAACAAGCGCGAGTAATTGTTGAGAAAGTTGTTTTAGCTGCGACTGCTCGTAATGCCGCTAATAAAGCTAGAGAAATGGTGCAAAGGAAAAGTGTGCTGACGGGATCTGGACTACCGGGGAAACTTTCTGATTGTTCAGAAAAAGATCCTGCAAAGTGTGAGATTTTCTTAGTTGAGGGAGATTCTGCAGGTGGTACTGCTAAGCAAGGGAGAGATAGACATTTTCAAGCAATTATGCCTCTTAGAGGTAAGATCCTTAATGTTGAAAAAGCTATGCAACATAAGGTTTTTGAAAATGAAGAGATTAAAAATATATTTAAAGCACTTGGGGTCTCTATAGGAACAGATGAAGACACAAGGGAGTTAAATTTAGAGAAGTTAAGATATCATAAGGTAGTTCTTCTGATGGATGCTGATATAGATGGGTCTCATATTGCTACTTTATTATTAACTTTTTTCTTTCGATTCTTAAAACCACTTATTGAACAAGGATATGTTTATATTGCGACACCACCACTATATTTATTAAAGAAAGGAAAAGATCAAAGATATTGTTGGGACGAGAATCAAAGAGATTTGATGATCCAAGAGATGAAAGGAGACAAAAATAGTAATGTTATTATACAAAGATATAAGGGATTAGGGGAGATGAATGCCTCTCAACTATGGGAAACTACTATGAATCCTGAACATAGAACATTGAAAAAGGTTACAATTGATAATGCAGCAGAAGCAGATAGAGTCTTTTCTATGCTTATGGGTGACGAAGTTCCACCTAGAAGAGAGTTCATAGAAGCTAACGCTAAGTATGCTAATATTGATGCCTAACTAAAATAACTAAATTATAAGAAAAAATGAAGATTAC
>PCBP01000081.1 GCA_002730985.1 Flavobacteriales bacterium
CATCAAGATTTTTCATATTACCTAAGAATATAACATTTGAAAACCAATCAACATCAGCATCACTTAAATTAGGATTACTATCAAGATTATTATTATTATTTATAAAATCCTTAATTTCAATAAATCCTTCATGAATAACATTTTTTAACAGAGAAACATAAATCGCTACAGCTGTAGCAGGCTTCACTTTTTTCTTTTTTGAAAGTAATCCAAAAAATTTTATCATCTTACTGCTAATTTAAAATATTTCTTTGCCTCTTCCATTATTTGCTCCCCAATTGCTAAACAAGCAGTTGCTGCAGGAGATGGGGCATTTAATACATGTATATTCTTCCTGTTCTTTACAATCTTAAAATCATCTATCATCTGTCCATCACTTCCCAATGCCATAGCTCTAACACCACTCCTGCCCTTAGTAATATCATTCATCTTCAATGATGGCATCATTTTTTGTAATTCCTTCAAAAATAGATATTTTGAGAATGCCCTTTTATACTCGTTAAGTCCAAATTTCCAATGATTTATGAACAATTTTCGAGTGCCAGAAAAACTTAATGCTTGTACGCTGTCTTTAATACTAAAAGCTGTTGTACTATAACCTTCTCTTTTGAAAGTAAAAACTGCATTAGGACCACACTCCACATCTCCATTTGTCATACGTGTGAAATGAACTCCCAGAAAAGGGAATTCAGGATTAGGAACAGGATAAATTAAATTATTGACTTTTGATCTGGCACTATATGAAAGGGAATAATAATCCCCCCTAAAGCCAACAATTTGCATGTCCAATTCTATTTTATCTTTAACTGCTAATCGATCTGAGAAGAGTCCTCCACAGAAAATAATATGATTAACATTATAGTCCCCTCCCGATGTCTTTATTCTTGCATCGTTATAATCCAACACCTTGCAATTTGTAATAATCTTACTATCAGGATTAATTAATTTGACATTCTCAGCTAATTTATTTGTCACATCTTTATAGTCAATTATACCTGATTCAGGAACCCATAATGCTCTTATTCCTTCAATATTCGGCTCAATTTCCTTGAACTCATGAGGATTCAACAATCTCAAACCTTTTAGGCCATTTTCCTCTCCATTAATTTTCAACTGCTCTAATCTTATAGCTTCTTGCTCATTTACTGCAACTACAATCTTACCGCAAATATCAAAATCCACATTATTTGCTTGTGCAAATTCAATCAATCTCTTTCTTCCTTTAACACAATTCTGTGCCTTAAAACTTCCTGGCTTATAATATAGACCTGAATGAATTACGCCTGAATTCCGTCCTGTTTGGTGACAAGCCAATTCCTCCTCTTTTTCAAAAACCACAAGATTTAACTCTGGAAAATTATTCTGCAATTCAAAAGCTGTAGCAATTCCAACTATACCTCCTCCTACTATTGCTATATCAAAACCTGTCTCTTGCATAAGTAAAATTACTAATAAATTGTAAATACTCTAGATATATTAAATCCAAAGTATATATCCCCCTTTAACCATTCTCCAGTAGTTTGAGTAATAAATTCAGAATCAATCATTGCAGGAGAATTACTTAAATGCAACTGAAAAACATGACCACCAGTTTCAATATCAAATCCTAATGAAAGGATATTATTATTGCGTCTTTCATTTAATTGATAGAAATACTCTGCATTCAGAGAAATACGTTGTGTTAGCTTTTGCCTACCTCCAATACCTAATGAATATCTATCATGTGATTCCTTCTGCATTTCAACCAAATTATAATGTACTATTGTTGGAGATAATTGCAAAGTTAAGTCACGATTTATTTTTCTTGCTAATAGAATCTGATGTGTATACGACAACTGATTGGCAAATACGAAATATTCTTGCACTTGATTGTCTTGCCATTGCTTAAGATAAGCAGCAGAATTCAAAACTATTGTAACAGGGAACCCTTCTTTAACCTGCCTCTTTAATCTTATTTTGGAATTTGCATCTATAACCTTAAGAGAAGAGCTTCTCCCAATACTAACTGCTAACCAATCTTCTATACCATAATCAAAACTTAATCTTACTTGAGAAAAATCGAGTCCATACAAATTATATATACCAGAATTAAGAGTCCCAAACCTATGTTGAATATTAAATTGTAAAACCCCTTGAGCGGGCAATTCAACAGATTGTGCATTAACTATTTTTGTTCCTTTAAATAGATAACCAATATAATTTGGCTCATCAGAGACAGCTAACATACCCAATAAATTGTCCTGAGCATTTGCAAAAGATGAAGTCAACAAAGCAACTATAAGAATAAATCTTCTCATTTAATTACTTCTAGTTCAATATTAACTTCTATATCTACGCTTTCAGCAATCTTATACATCACTACTCTAGGAATCTTAATGTCATAATCTTCTAACTTTACCATAAACTCTGCTTCAATATTAACTCTTTGCTCATCCTGTTTCATAACCCCATCAACCTTTATTTTATTTGTCTTACCGTGTATTGTTAGATCTCCTTGAACAGTTGCCTTACTATTCCTAATATTTACTAATCTACCTATAAAAATAGCACTAGGATAAATATCTGACTCTAAATAATTCTCATTAAAATGTTCTTGCATTAAAGACTTTGGGAAAACAAAGTCACTTATTCTTAACTGAAAGACCAAATCATTAGAAGTTGCATCAAATACTGCTGAAACCCTCTTGTTTACTGCAGAAATATCTTCCATAGGTGCTTCAGAAAAGAAAGAAACCCTCCCATTATTACCTATATATTGTTGCGCACTACAATTAGAACAAATTAGCAATAAGAAAATTTTAATTATTTGGCGCACCATTATTCTTCCATTTAATTAATGTTTCTATCTGCACATTATCTAATTTATTGTCGCCTAATGGCATAAAGCCTGCGGCTCCCTCTACTCTCTGTATCCTATCTAATAAATCGCCATTAATCACATAGTAACGAATAGCATCATAATCTGACAGATCCCCATTAGGGCTAGCAGCAGAATGACATCCTAGGCAATGATTATCCATAATAGGTTTCACACATGTATAAAAAGAGGGAGTATCAGATTCGCAAATAGGAATGGGAGTTAACTCATTATAAGTACAAGAAGACAGTATAACCAATAAAGACAGACTATATCTCATCTTGCGAATTTAATAAATTAAACTGTATTCTATTAAACAAGAGAAATCCTAATACAAAAAGCAGGATTACAATCCAGAGCGCCATTTGTTGGTTATATATTGAGGTTACAATACCAAAAAGTAGTGGTCCAATGAATGATGTAGCTTTTCCAGTTAACGCAAAAAAACCGAAGAATTCATTAACCTTCTCTTTAGGAGTGAGCTGTGCCATTAAAGACCTACTACAAGATTGGTTGGGGCCAACCATTAGGCCAATCAATACTCCAGACAGCCAAAATAATTCTTTAGGAAAATTAGTTTCTGGAGCATAAATAGCAATTAATGTAGCAACAATTAGAACTAGCAAAGTTATATTAATGATCTTTTGGACTCCTATTCTATCTTCAATATATCCAAATAAAAAAGATCCCAGTCCTGCTGCTATATTTAATACAATTCCCAATTGCATCACCTCATTAAAACTAAAATTAAGCGTGCCTACTGCATAGATGCCACCAAGCGCAAAAATTGTAACTAGGCCATCATTAAAAAAGAGTCTAGCAATCAGAAACTGGGAAATTGCTTTATATTCAGAAATAGATTTAAAGGTAGTTCTTATTGCAGAAAATGAATTAAGAAGATGCTCTTTTTTAAACTTGTCTTTTTTTCTATCTTTCAAAAACAAAAAAGTAGGAAGAGAGAAAACTAAGAGCCATATTCCTACCAAAACATTTATTTTCCTAATACTGCCCGCATCCAATTCAGGGAAGAGAAATAGTGCAAGAAAAAGAGAAATTAACCCTCCAACAAATCCTAGCCCCCATGCAAAACCAGATATACTGCCACTATTTCCCTTTCCTGATAAATCAGGCAAATAAGAATTGCAAAAAACTGTACCCATTTCAAAAGAAATATTTGCAATTACAAATAGAATAAGTGCAAAAAATACATCTCCAGATTCAGGAAAATATAGTAAGATGGAAAATATAGCACAAATCCAAGTAAATAAGATCAAGAAGAATTTTCTATAGCCACCATTATCAGCAATAGCTCCTAAAATAGGAGACAAAACAGCAACTATTATTGCAGTGACCGCAATAGCATTTGCCCACATAGTAGTTCCTACTTGTTCATTCTCAGCAATTACGTTAGCAAAGAAAGCACTATAAATAAAGGTAATAATTATAGTAGTAAAAGGCTGATTCGCAAAATCATATAAAGACCAAGCAAAGACCTCTTTCCTATTTTTTAGTTTTAATAAATTCATAAACCTCTGAACAGCCAATATTACGGATTTTATTTCAAAAAACTAATGAATATCTTATCCTAAAAAATGATACATTTGCATACTCTTATTAGAAAACAAATTATGAAATTAGAAGGGATACTAAATGTATCTGGGAAACCAGGACTTTTCAAGGTAGTTTCAAATAGCAAGAAGACGGTAATAGTAGAATCATTAACTGATAGGAAAAGAGAACCACTTCATGCCCAATCTCATGCAAATATGTTAGAAGAGATCGGAATATACACATATAATGACACAAAGCCACTAGCAGAAATATTTGATGACATTGCAAAAAAAGAAAATGGAAAAAAAACTATCTCACATAAAGCACCTACAAGTGATTTAACTAATTATTTCAGAGAGATTCTTGCTGATTATGATGAAGAAAGAGTTTATATATCTGACATTAAGAAGGTACTACAATGGTATAACGCTATGCAAAGTGCTGGTTTAATTGAATTACAAAAGAAAGAGAAAATCACTGGTCAAAAGACAACTCCAATAAAAAAATAATTATATAATGAAATTTAGTCAATATCCTTATAAAAGAATAGATTTAGAAAGTTTCCAAAAAGATACTGAAGAAATGATTAATGAATTCACATCTGCTGAATCTTATAAGCAACAAATTCAGATAATCCAAAAATATCAAGAAATACAGAAAGAAATACAGACCTATTCAAGTATTGCAAATCTAAACTTCGCAAGAAACACAAAAGACAGAAAAAACATAGATGAAAATAAATTCTATGATGAAATCACACCTGAAATAGCAGCAATTGACAATCAATTTACAAAAGCTATTAATCATTCTAAATTCAGGAAAGAATTACTAGAGGAATTTGGAGAACACTTTTTTAATTTGATTTCAATGGAACTTAAGTCATTTGACCCTAAGCTAGTTGAATTAATGAAAGAAGAAAATGAGCTTACAAATGAATACCGATCATTACTTGCTGGCGCTGAGATGGAATATAAAGGGAAGACATTAAATCTTGCTGGCTTGTCTCCATATATGGAAGACACAAAAAGAGAGATAAGAAAGGAAGCCTATCAATTAAGGGATAGTTTTTTTAATGAAAATAAAGAGCAATTAGATCTAATCTTTGACAAACTAGTTAAGGTGAGGCATAGAAAGGGACAAGTTTTAAATTTTGAAAACTTCATACCATTAGGATATCTAAATATGAATAGATCCGATTATGGAGCAAACGAAGTTTCAGAATATCGAAAACAGATTGTTAAGCATATTGTTCCTCTTGTTAAGAAGATAAATGACAAACGAAAAGATATATTAGGATACGATAACATGTTTATCTATGACACTTTATATTTCAAAGAAGGAAATCCTAAGCCAAAAGGAGGAGTTGATTTTCAAGTTAAACAAGCTGAGAGAATGTACACTGAACTTTCAAAAGAAACAAAAGATTTCTTTGACATGATGGTAAATGAAGAGCTAATGGACTTAGAGAATAGAGCTGGGAAATCTGGTGGTGGATTCTGCACTTCATTCCCTTCATTAGAAAGACCCTATATTTTCGCAAACTTTAATGGAACTGATCATGATGTAACAGTTTTAACTCATGAAGCGGGACATGCCTTTCAAGGATATCAAAGCAGAAAACAGCCTTTAAACAGATATCTATGGCCAACATATGAAGCTTGTGAAATCCACTCTATGAGTATGGAGTTTCTAACATGGGATTGGATGCATTTATTTTTTAAAGAAGACACTGATAAGTTTTTGTTTAAACATATAGCAGGCTCACTAGCTTTCTTGCCCTATGGCGCTCTTGTTGATCATTTTCAACATTGGGTTTATAAAAACCCCGAAGCAACACCTAAAGAAAGAAAAACACAATGGTTGGAACTAGAAAAAATTTATCAACCAGGAAAAAACTATGATGATCTTGAATTTCTTAAGAATGGTGGTTTCTGGCAGAAGCAAGCACATATCTATGAGATGCCATTTTATTATATTGATTATACATTAGCACAGGTATGTGCATTCCAGTTTTGGATAAGAATGCAAGAAGATAAAGAATCTGCATGGAATGATTATATGAAACTATGTAAAGCTGGTGGATCAATGTCATTCTTAGATCTAGTTAAACTTGCAAATATCAAATCTCCTTTTGACCCAAAAGTATTTGAAGAAGTAGCAACTAAGATTAATAATTGGTTGTCAGAAAAAAGTCTGTAATATTTAACAAACTATATAAAAGCAGATATTCTTTATAGAAAAATAAAAAAGTCCTCATTTGATTAAATGAGGACTTTTTTATATAGGGCGGCGACTACCTACTCTTCCAGATTTCACTCTAGTACCATCGGCACAACTAGTCTTAACTTCTCTGTTCGAAATGGGAAGAGGTGGACCCTAGCGTTATAATCACCATAATATCTTTAAACATTATGACATAAATTGTAATGAATATATATAGTTAATCTCAAAGTCTACGGGTAATTAGTATCACTCAGCTGAATGTATTTCTACACTTACACTTGTGACCTATCAACGTCATCGTCTATAACGACCCTTAAAAGAAATCTTATCTTGAGATGAGTTTCGTGCTTAGATGCTTTCAGCGCTTATCTCATCCGAACGTAGCTACCCTGCAATGCAGCTGGCGCCACAACAGGTACAC
>PCBP01000082.1 GCA_002730985.1 Flavobacteriales bacterium
AAAAGAACCCTTTATTATCCCATTTAGCACTATAATTAATTAAGCGTAAAGTTAATTGGGATAGTAAACATGACCCTAACAGGCTTGCCTCTCTGTTTCCCAGGCTTATATTTAGGTAATGATTTTACAACTCTAAGAGCCTCTGCATCTAGATTCTTATCTACTCCTCTTACAATTTTAGCATTGGTGACGGAACCAGATTTATCGACAATAAAACTTACATAAACTTTTCCTGTAATATTATATTCCTTAGCAATCGGAGGGTACTTTACATTCTTCTGAATGTACTTCATAAGGCCCAAATCTCCTCCAGGGAATTCTGGCATATTCTCTACAACCATAAAAAATTCATCATCGGACTCTTCTTCAATCTCAATTGCTATATCTTCATCAGATTCAGTATCCTCAATCTCTAACTCCTCCTCAATTTCAACTTCATCCTCAACAATCTCAATAACCTCAGGAGGTGGTGGCGGTGGGGGAGGTGGTTTGACCTCCTGTTTAGTAATAGGGATTATCTCTTCTTCCAAATCATCAAGATTTAATTGACCCAAATTATAATCCACCTTTTCATAACTTCTCCATTCAAAAGCCCCAAGCACAATTATAAGGGTGATAATTAGCCCTATCTGAAAGAAGAGCCCCTTCTTCTTTTCTAAACTTATTTCAGGATTCTTTTTTGGTTCCATATATTATTTTTTAAACTACTAATTCTTTATAGCTATCAGCATCTAAAAGAGAATCTAACTCTGCAACATCAGAAACTGAAATTTTAATAATCCACCCATCTCCATATGGGTCTAAATTAATCAATTCTGGAGAATCTTCTAGTTTATCATTAAAAGCTAAAACCTCACCGCTTATTGGCATAAATAAATCTGATACTGTCTTTACTGCCTCAATGGAGCCAAAAACTTCTTCTTTCTCCAGCGTCTCTCCTTTAGTATCAATGTCAACAAAGACAATATCTCCTAACTCTAATTGTGCAAATGACGTTATTCCAATATAAGCAGTCTTTCCCTCAACCTTAAGCCATTCATGATCTTTACTATATTTTAATTCCTTTGGAAATTCCATCTAATTTTAATTTTTGTCAAAAATACATTTTTTTATTAGTCAACAAAATTATCCGGCCAAGGTAAATCTTAAACTAAATCCTACATTTGTAATAGAACTTGGGAAGGTTGTCGATATAAAAGGATTGGTAATTGCCCTGTCATAAAAAACTTTAAGATTTAATCTCTGATTTACCACATAATCAGCTGAAAATTTAATTTTTATTAGTTGTTGCCCCATAGTTATTTGTTCGACATCTTCAATTACTTTCCTGATAACTGTTTTATTGTTCATCAAATTAAAATCCAATTTCAAATCCAAATCACTAGAGATCTTTTTACCTCTGCCACCTGAAAGCATTTTAAACTCAACATCTTGAATACGATAGCCAACTCCAAATACAAATTCTTGAGAACCAGTTTCTGTTAACTGGTTATTTGCTAAAGATAAAGCTAAAACTCTTGATTTCTTAAACTCAATTCTTGTTAGAAGACTGTTTTTCCAAGTCATATCTATTTTAAAAAGCGGGCTAAACTGTTCATTAATTGTAACCTGTGAGATTTCACGAGCAACATGATAACTCATATTATTTATATTTAGCTCATCACCATTCACATAATTAACATTTGATTGATATGAGCCAAGAACATAAGTGGATCGGTAAGCATGGCCAACTGTAAACTGTTTAAATTTCTTTTTTATATAGGGAATTCGCATGAAGCCATCATATGTAACTCTCCAATTTGGCAAAGGAATAGATGGAAAAGCAGTTAATTTTGAATTAGAAGGGTTTCTACCGCTATAAGCAGCTAGGAATGCAGGAATCATAACCTCTTGCGAGGTTGGGCCATAACCACCAACTAATGTAGGAACTGTATCTCCAGAATAAGTGATATATTCTGTAGGATAACCCGTGACAGGGTCGATACCTCCATTAAAATTAGGGTTTTTTTCTGCTAATTGCTTTGCAATAATCAACCTGTTATATCTGAAAATATTGAATGTTTCAGATTCATTATCATCATTATCTCCTCTAAAAGCAGTTGCCCATGAAATAAATGATATACTAAAGCTTCCTGATTCTATTGGGCTAAAAGAATTAAAATCATTGATATCATTATCCCATCTAAAGTATTCAGTATTATTAGTAGATGTTGTTTTATTAGCAGTTAGGTCTATCTTCAATTGCTTGATTGGCTCGAAAGTACTTCTTAAAGTTAAATTCTCTGATGAATTTGTTTTATACATTGTATTAAGTGCTGTGCTTTGTGATAGCCAACCATTTCTTCCTGCTGTTAATCTAATATCTTTTTGACTTCCAAACGCAAAGGGTAGTCCTGGCGATAATTTAGCCCAATCCTGCCCTAATACTTTTGATTGATTAAGATATCCTGGGAGAAAGGTGCCTTCGTTCGCAGAATAATTAATTGCTATATTTCTTACTCCCAATCCAAAACGAACAATATGTTTTAAAAATTCAAACTTCTTTTTGCCTTCTTCATCTTCTTGTTCTTTTCGGTTTCTAACACTATTTCTTCTACCACTTCCTTGATTTAATTTCTTGAAATATGGAACCTTATTATATAATGATGTAAGGTTAATTTGTCCATTATATTGTTTAGAATTAGAGTTTTGAATGGTATTTCCTAAATATGAAATAGCTGGCAAAGCGGCTGTCCAATCATAGCTAGCAGTATACCTAGTATTTAGTGAGACAAAATTTAAAAGAGGAATCTTATTTAAGGGTACTTGATAATTTGCTCCAAAAGTCTGATGATAATTCGTTGCCCTACCAAAATCCCAAACATTACTCCAAATAGTGTCCATTTTTTCTCTGTAAAAAGGATCTGATTTATCAAGCTTTCCTGCTGGCTCATCAATATTTGCTTGTTGATTTACGGCAAAATCTAATTTTAATGTGCGCATCAAATCATACTTTAATTCGTAAGATCTATTCCAGCTAAAAAACTTATTATATGTGGGGGAAATAATCATATTAGAATTACTCAGATTCCGCAACTTTGTTTCATTATAATTTCTGTCTATATCTGTTCTAAAAGAAAATGACTTTGGCATCGTATTAAAATTAAAGTCCCTTATCAAATTAAAATAGGCGGATTTTGGAAACTTAATTTTAGCAAACGGTTTAATATTTTTAGGCTGAGTATTGTAATTATAAGTTAAGGCTCCTCTATAGTTTACAGTCCTGTTATATTCGGTATTTATATTTCTTATAAAAGTTTCATTTTTTGAATATGAAATTGTGAAATTCTCTATATCATATACTTTCTTTCTTTTAGGTTTTTCTCCTTTTTTCTGGATTTTCGTCTTTCTCACATTTGTAAAATTAATACTCTTCCTTTGGACGTAATCTTGAACAATATTTTTTAATGAATCTTTCTCTAGCTTACTATCTAAATTTTTCAATGATGATGCTAAAAGAATATCAGGGTCAAGAGGATTATATTGAGGATTCTGTATAGATTGGGATCTGCCAATATACATTGGGACTTTTAATCCAAAATCCTCTGGAAAAAATTTACCTAAATTAAATGTTGACGAAAAATCATACTGATAAGCATTGTATTTTTGACGTTCATTCACTTTCTTCTCAATACTCCCAAAACCTATGGTACTCATATTTCCTGATAAAGTAATATTACCAAAGTCAGCCAGCCTAGCTGTTACCCTGCTATTTGCACCCCAGCCACCTTGCTCATTAAATTCAGTAAGCCTTAGCTCATTTACCCAGATCTGTCCACACTTTGACAAGCCATCATCAGAATCTTCCATAGATTTTTTCTTAGGATTCCTTACGCCAATCATAAGGGTTTTGACCTGTGCCAAATTTGGATTTCCTAAAACCGTAACCTTTCCTCCACTAGTATATCTTATATAAGGGGATGATACATCAAAATTATTATAATTTCTATCTTGTTTTGCTTTTTGAAAAATTTCAAAAGCAATATCAATCTCATTTTGTGATGGCCAGATGTCATTTGGACTAGTTGCACCATGTGCAGTAGGTTTTAATGAAATTTCATACTCATAATAATTAGCAGTGAAATCTGTTCCTAATCTTAAGAAGCAAGATAAATCCCCATCATTTAAATTATCTTCTTCTCCTTCTGCATGCACAAACATTTTAATTCTCTTATAAGTTCTCAGGTCAAGATCTGATGTTTTATATGTTGCTCTAGAGTCTCCATCTTTTAAATCACAAACCTTTAACACTAAAGATTGTTCATTTTGCTGCCTTTGTGTAGTAGTTGTATTATCAAGTTCTTGCTCAATACCAGGAGGCAAAACATACTTTATAGGGCTTCTATTTCCATTTTCTTCAATATTTACAGCTGAAACATCGAAAGTCGTAGCGTCTTCATCATCAATAGGAATATATTCTCCAGGCTCTTCAAGTGTAAAATTATACCTTCTCCATTCTCCTCTTATTAGGTCAAATGTTGCAAAACGACAAATAATTGACTGACTAAAATCAGTAAGGACTAATCGCATAAATCTAATAGATTTGAAATCACTAATACTACCAATAGTCTTATCTGGCTGATAAATAGGAACTCTAAACTGATACCACTTAATAGTCCTATTCGCTCCATTTTCCGTTTTCACTGATGTTTCTAGTATATCTGAAATATAATTCTGTCCAACAATCATTTCAGCAGGTTGAAGCCTAACTTTATATTGAAAATAGCTTTCTGTTTCACTTAAAGTATGATCTCCATTCAAATCTTCAGTGTTAGGTTGTGATGATGCAGCAGTAGGATAACTCTCTGGCGAATTCTCAGTAGTAACTGAGTTCCCTTCCATATTGTTGAAGTCCTTGTATCGATCTAAGATTGATGTTGATTGACTATCAAAGTCACTACCTCTAAAATAATGAAAGTTATCATTAGAAGGATCATTTATTGCATTCTTATAAGCAGAGGAAGTAGCGCCATAGATAGAAAGTAATGGTTGAATATAAGCTGAATCAAAAAATAATTTCTCATCTAATGTGCTTAATCCATCAAGGCCAACATCTTGATACTCTCTTGATGTAGGGTCATTGTCAAAAGCCTCAACAATAGAAAAGTTTGTTGGCACTCTTCCCCATACTGTTGTATCAACATCTTCAACAGTTGATGAAGTTGGTAGTCCATTCTCAAAACTTTTATAGCCATCTTTTAAAATATCTTCCGACACGTTACCAAGTTGAATGTACATATCGCCTCCAGAATGGTTAATCAAACCATCATCTTCATTAAAAGGATCCATCATCCAAAACTCTACAAACTCAATATTTGCAGCTTCAAAATCATTTGTTTCTAACTTTCGCATCATGCCTCCCCAGCTAGAAACTGGATTTGTCAATTTGCCTTCAGTGCTAATTCCATTAATTGTATAATTATACGGTCCTCTTTCTTCAGGATAATATGCGATATCTAATACTGATAAATTTGTTATCTGACTTCCTAAATTAGGATCTTTATTTGGAAAAACTTCTGTTTCTAAGACCTCACGAGCATAATGATAAGATTGTTGCTGTATAGTGTTTCCATTAGCAAGATTTAAAATTTTATTGACATTTGGAGGAGTGATTGAAGTGCTTCTAAAAAATAACGGGTCGATGGTATACCAGGCCAATTTAGCTCTTTTAAATCCTAGAATTAAATCATTATTTTGATTAGCATCCTCAAACAAACCTTCTTGTCCTTGAGGTATACTTGCTAATTTCCAAGTTCCCATATTCTTTATATCAATAGATGTTCTACTAGCTTCAAAATCATCAATGTATGCAATTCCTTCCTCTCCAACTGCTCTATGATGTCCCGGTATAAGATGAGCAAATTCTCCAGTAACAATAAACCTAGATTTTGCTTTTGTCTCAATAAAAGGTAATTTGTCAATCGCTGTTGTAATCCAAGGGACTTCAGTTTGATAGTTTGCATCTAAGCCCCAAATTGTATTTGAAATTGGTTCTTGTCCTGAATTAATTTTTTGAGTATAAGGTCGTTCACTTAATCTAAGCATTGTAGCTCCTATCAAGAAGTCTTTATTAATCTCATGATCGGCGTGTATTCCAATTAATGTCTTATTCTGAATACCAAACATAGCATTATTCTCCAAGGAGATTTTTATCGGCACTCCCGAACTTAGTATACCATCATTAATAATTGTTACCCGCCCAAGCATGTAATCTACAGTATAATCTTGATTCTCTACTAACTTTTGCGAACCAGCAGTTACAGTAACTGAGCCTGCTGGGACATTCATAGCGTTCAATCTAATCTCGGCCCCTGATGAAGATTCGTAAGTTCCTTTTAATCTAAATTTATTTTTCTCAGGGAATTGTTGTGCTACTGTTAGAGTAGAATCATACAAAATCTGATAGGAATATTTTTCTGCAGTTGTCAAATCAGAGAACTGATTAACTAAATAATTTCCAAAAGGTTCTCTAACAGGAAAGATAATCCTGCCATTAGATGATTTTGCTGTAATACCTTCTATAAAATCAAAAACTCCATCTGATTGAGCATCCATCTGCTTATTTAATCTATCTAAATTCAATAATCTAATAAGTTGTTTTCCATGAATATTTTCTTCATCCTTCTCAGTTAAATAATTTGTTGTAGCACCTGATTCTTCAGTATTTTCATATACTACATCTAAGACAAACCCATCTCTGCTCATCTGATAGGCGCCAATGGCATAGATATTCTTCATCATTAAATCCCAATTTGGTAAGGATGGGGTGAAATTTGTCCCTTTTAATAATTTTAGGATTAAAGCATCAGGAGCTGTAGGGCCTGTAGTACTTAACTCCCCAACTTGATAAGTCTCACTTCCTATTGTATATTGAAAAGCAACAGCCAAAACCTCATCATTATTTAGAGATTGATTTAATGAAATATAACCTAGCTGACTATTAAAAGAAAATTCTGACTCTGATAATTTCCTTGCTCTTTCTAGTTTTTCAAAATCTGTGCCATTTAATAAAGGAAATAATGAGGTGTTATTTGCATCGGTAATGCTTAGTCCATTAGCAAAACTTGCTTTAAGTGATGCAAACATATTATTTGCCGCATTGTTATCTGGAAAATTCCCGCCATTGGAGGAAGAAAAAGTAGTATTATAAATATTGCCATTTGTTTCCCCTAGATCTAAAAAAGAAACAATATTTCTAGTTTCATTTGTTGTTCCTGTTTTATTTGTCACCCAAACTTCAATCTTTGTGATATTTATTCCGGAATTGATGAAAGGCAAATTCGCAAGAGTAGCATCATATTGATCCTTAAAATAATGTGCTAAAAAGTAGTGTTTATTTGCTTCATACTGATCTGCATAAACATCAAATTCTGATTGTTGAGCTCCTCCACTGACTTCAATCTCAGATTTTGTACTTTTCTGTTGAGATAAAATACCTGTAATAGTTGTTCTTCCAAATTGGAGTTGTGTTTTAAGTCCAAATAAGGATTGGCTGCCTGTAATTAAAGTTCCATTTAGTGGAAGACTAACATTACCAACTTCAATTTTCTTGATAATCTGATCCTCATTTCCTGTAAACTCTACCTTCATCTGGTTTTCAAAGTCAAAAGTAGTTTCTGTATTAAAATTAGCCGTAACTTTCAGTTTCTCACCGATCTTCCCCACTACATTCATCTGTATTTTTTCTTGAAAATCAAATGAAATAGTTTTCCTCTGCTCTTCTGATAATGAAGGGTTTTCAACTCTATTTATTTTTAATCCAAAAATCAACTCTGCCGAACCTTGCGGTCTGATATCTACTGCATTCCCACCAAAAACTCTATCAAATGATTTCCCGGGAATAAAAAGTTTAGGCAAACCAAGCGCAGTAGTCCGATTTCCCATTCTTTCTTTTGAGCGCAAATTCCAATAATCATTTATTACGTTATCTTGAGCGTATGTTTGGTAATCAAGAAAGCTCATAATTTTAGGATCCCCAAAATTAAGCGTCCCTATCCTACTCTGTAAAATATAATTATTGGTTAGAGGATCATAAATTATTAATGAATTAAAGTTCGTGGGAGTATTCATAAATATTCCACTACTTTGAGATTCTGAGAAAGGAAATGCCAACGATGAATCAGAAGCCGACTGAGCCAACAAATCCACACTAAGAAGTAATGTGATAACTAAAAATGATATTTTATAAATTCTCGAATCTCTCAATTTCTACCGCTAGTTACATCTGACTTAATGCAGTTTTAACTAATTCCTCAACACTAGAAATTTCAGTCTCTGATTTAAGTATTTTATCAATCCTACTTTCAGCTCCTTTCTTGGCAAAACCTAGTGCTAGTAATGCAGATAACGCTTCTTCTCTAATTGTATTGTCTACTTTATCAAACAATAAATCAGCAGTAGGAAGACCTTTTGCTACTTTATCTTTAAGGTCAATAATTATTCTTTGGGCTGTTTTAGCTCCAATACCCTTTACACTTTGTATTGCTTTTACATCAGCTGTAGTAATATGGTTTATAATCTCTATAGGAGAGTAAGTAGATAAAATTACTTGTGCTGTGCTAGGACCAACTCCTGAAACTGAAATTAAATTCCGGAATAAATGACGCTCACTTTCTTTAAAAAAACCAAATAATGTATGCGAGTCTTCCTTAATTGAAAGATGAGTATATAACTTACAAAACTCTCCATCAATTGCTGAAAAAGTTTGTAATGATATCTTAATTTCATAGCCAATTCCATTTACATCAACAACTACATATGTTGGTGTTTTTTCAACTAATTTTCCTTGTATGTGTGTTATCACGTTCTCAAATTACTTAGATTATACGATACGCAAATTTAAGCATTTGAAACTGATGTAGCACTATAAAAAAGAAAAGCCTTACAGAATAACTGCAAGGCTTTTAATTACTTTAATGAGTTGCACTTACCTCACGATTATCTTTTTTATAGTCACTGTCTCATTATTTACTATTAAATTGCCAAAATAAATACCTTTTGCAAAATCTGATACATCTAATTTTTGTGTTCCTCTAGCTGATAAGTTCATCTCATTTACTTTATTCCCTAAAATATCCATAACAATTAATTCTGCTGGTTTATTTAAATAATAATCAACATATACCATCTCTTGTACAGGATTAGGATAGAAATCACTCATCATTTTATTAATCTCATTTAAACTTGATGTAGAACTAACATCATAAGTTATAATTACACATGAGTTATCACTAGGATTAATCTCATCATAGAAACAATATTCTACAGTTGTAACTCCAGCTGTTGAAGCAGGGTCGTAATAACCTGAAAACGCATCTAGGTCATTATTAGCATAAGAAAAACTCTGCCCTGCACCCAAAAGAGCTGTAGAGCTTGGGCTAGTTGAACTAGATGAATAACAGTTTCCAGCGAAGCAATAAGAGGCTCCGGCCCAATTAGGTAAGGTAGATGGAGAACTTAGATAAGTTTTCTGACACACAACATTAATTCCTTTATTGGCAATGTTTTTTACATCTAAATGATGGGAAATCTGATCAATAGGAAGGCCTGTGAAGTAAGTATCACCTGTGACAACTAAGCTCTGGGCATTAATCAGATTAATACTACACAAAACTGCGATAATGAACATAATTCTTCTCATACAGATGCAAAAATATATAATTTTATATGAAAAAACGAATATATGCTTCAAAAAATTACAAAAATAGCACCTTTTTTGTTTGTTATATACAAGATAAAACCCCAATGAAAAAAGCTATAACTGCTTTTGGAAATTAAAAGACAAAAATCAAATATTAATCTGATATGTTGTAATATTTACTTATTCTTGCATTAATAAACATCCTAAAACATGAGAAGAAATTTACTTATCTTTACATTGGCTTTTTTTGCAATATCTCTTAAAGCACAAATTCTTTCAGAAGATTTTAATTCAGGTTCTATACCTGCAAATTTTACAACTTATGATTTAGACGGCTCAATAATAGATCCTTTCCTTAGCTCATTTATGCCGACTACTGCATCATTTGTTAATGTCAATTATATGGGTGCAATTTTTGCGGGTAGCCCTTCACTTTTTACTCCTCCGGGAACTGCAGATGACTGGATGATCACTCCAGCCATCTCGTTAACAAATAATTCTCTTCCTAAAACTTTACTATTTGATGTATGTTCAGGAGATGCAACTGTTCTGGATGGAATAGAAATATATGTGTCGACAACAGGAAATACTCCTACAGATTTTTTAGCCACCACAGCACTGTATAATTCAACAGGAATCGGAGAACCATACATGGGTCAAGGATGGGCAACTAGAGAAATTGATATAACCGCTTATTCAGGCCAAACTATTTCTATTGCATTTAGAAATAATACTTACAATGGACTTGTTTTGGGAGTGGACAATATTAAAGTACTTGAGACTGCATGTGTTGTTGATCAGTACAGAATTAGGTATAGAGAGACAGGTACTTCATCATGGTCTACTAAGACGATGTCAGGCCCTGTAGGTTCTTGTAATTTTGCTAGTCAGAAAACAGACAAGCTAATACTTAACTTAACTGCTAATACTAACTATGAGTATCAAATGAAGGCTTGGTACTGTGGTGGTGGAGCAAGTTCTTGGAGTGGTATAGAGACCTTTACTACTTTAGACAACTGTCCAAATGTAGGAAACCTATCAGTGTATGGAGCTACACCTACAAAAGCTACCTTTACTTGGGATGCTTCTAATGGTGTTTATTCGTTTGTAAGATTAAAAGCCAGAGTTGATTCTATCTCTAATCCAACAGGAGCTGACTTCTTCCAAATTGGAGGAGCTGGAGTAGCTTATGGTACTTATACTAAGAATAAGAATGGTTTAACTCCAGGAGAGACCTATAGAGGACAAGCAAGGACATATTGTGATCCAAATGGTGGAGGGTGGAAGTCTCTGTCTTGGACACCACTTGTATATTGGACTCAGCCTACCCAAAGAATAGAAGGCGGAGAGGCTATTAGTCACTTGGATGTTTATCCTAATCCA
>PCBP01000083.1 GCA_002730985.1 Flavobacteriales bacterium
TAAGTTCAACGAAGGAGCTCTCATTAGGGAGCTCCAATCGTATATCGACAAGACATACTCTGGACATTACAGCAGAAACAAATTTCAATCCACAGAATTCATTAGTGATTGTGGACATGGAATAGGATTTACAATAGGAAACATTCTGAAATACGCACAACGATACGGCAGAAAAGGTACCACAGAGGACCATAGAAAGGATCTTATGAAGGTATTACACTACGGCATTATTGCTCTCTCAGAACACGATAAAAATACCGTAAAACATTATCTAGACGATTAAACTCTTATAAATAATAAGACAAATTGGAGACAACTAATGGCGTATACCGTAACAATGACACTTACAAGACCTGATGAGGGCACAGCATTACCAACAGTAGCTAGTATTTCAGAAGCTAATAAAACAGAAAGCGCTACAGCTTTAGCTAACGCAGGTGCAACAAAAGGTTTCGAGACAGACGGTCTAGTTACCAGGATTGTATATGTTTTTCCTGATAAAGATACACATGATTCTTTAGATATTCTGGGAACAATAACAGATGAATCTACTGTTAGAACAGCATATAAACAAGCACTAATAGATGCAAACATAACCTGTAAAATTGAAGACGATTTAGGAACTACAATAGCAGAATTTTAATTAACTAGGACTACATTATGGAAAATATTATGGATCGTGTGCTCTACGAAAAGATAGGGCGAGTTGGAATCATAAGTTTAAATATGGTTGGCGACAATAACCGATGTGATATTCATTCATACCCAGCAATCAACGAAGCATTACTTAGAGTCAGAGACGATGATGACGTCTGGGCAGTAGTAATGCAATCAGCCCCAGGCAAAACAGACTTTTGTGTGGGTGCAGACTTATCCAATACAGAAAACTTTATGGACGCTACTAAGCAAGGCTTAGGTACATATCTTGAAAATGATATGACAACACCTAAACCTATTATTTGTGCTGTTCATGGTTGGACTATTGGAGAAGGGTTTAGTTTTATGTTAGGGTGTGATATTGTAATAGCAGATTCCAATACTAAGTTTTGGATGAACGAATCCCAGAGGGGATTAAATCCTGTGACAATGCAGGTAAAACTAACACAAAAAATTGGTTACAATAGAGCAATGGGCTTTATGATTCCAGGAGATCCTGAGACTACTGCATGGGGAGAGAAGGTAGGACTTGTTAATAAAGTTATAGCTCCAGGAGAAGATGTTAGACAGGTAGCATTTGAATATGCTAAAAGAATAACAGAAATATGTGCACCAATAGCAGTACATGGAACAAAAGCAGGTGCATGGGAAACTGTAAATGGACATTTAGATGAGGCAATAACAAAAGCACTTTGGGCTAAGGATTTATGTATTGACTCTAAAGATCTACAAGAGGCTCTTACATCCTGGCAAGAAGGCCGTCCAGCAGTGTTCAAAAATGAGTAATGACTCAGTTAAAAAACTTCAAATAAACGACAAAGGTTTCATTGCCTTTGATGTTATCCCAGGAAAGAAATATAAATGGATGATGCACGAATCACAACAGTGGTTTGATAAGGCAAAAAAGATTCAAGGTTCAGATTGGTATTGGAACGATCCTCACATAGATGTTGAATATGTTTTTGACTCTTTTGGATTTAGAAATCATAAAGAGTTAGAAGAGATTAGTCAAAACGAATGGTGGTTATTAGATGCAGGATGTCCTACATTAGGACCAGGTGTTAATAGGTTTGATACTTGTGCATCTGTTTTATCTGATATAGGAGACTTTGGTGTATATGATACAAGTTTATTTGGCAACAGGCCAGAATATGCTGCACATAATCTTTTGGAACTGTCTAAAAGATGGCACAAACCACCTAGTAGAATTATGTTAGCAGTAGCAGAAAATCCTACAGGAACATTTAAAATTACAGATCATAACACAATACACAATATAGACTATGCAGGTTCTTTATTGTATCCTAATGAACCTGATTATGCCTTCTTTAGAGAGTATGAATCAACAACTATTCCTACTTCCCAACATACAATTCTTTATCGTACTATCATAAAATTATGTGAGAAATTAGATATAGAATTAACATTTATGAATCTAGGAGGAAACTCATTAGAAGAAACTACAGAAATATCTTCAGCACATCAATTCAAAAATGATGTAGATATTTTTTCTATGGAAGTAGTAGGAGGTTCAGTAGGAGCATATCATAAAGATGATACATTTGAACAGCGTCAACAGATATGTAAGGAAAGAATCTTTACACCTATAATAACATGCCAACCACCTAAAGGGTACGAACGAGAGGATGTAGGTAGAGATCTAATTCACCCATCAATTAAAACACATCAATTATTTGCACAGAATATAGCAAACCACTTTAACCTTTCTTGTTACTAAAATTGCACCTGTGTGTATAAATAGTATTGTATGAAGGAACAAAAAGAATACACTAATTGGTCCTACAATACATTGACTCTTACTATATAAGATCGTATAATACGATATAGTAAATATAAATTTGGAGATATATTATGAAACTAAGCAAAGGCACTCTTGATACTCTCAAGAACTTCGCAACAATTAACACGAATATTCTTATTCGTGAGGGTAGTACACTTTCTACTATTAGCACAGGCAAAAACATTTTTGCTAGAGCTGAGGTGACTGAGTCCTTTCCTAGAGAGTTTGCAATCTATGATTTAAATGGCTTGCTCCCTCTCTTAACTTTAATGGAAGATACAGATGTTGACTTTGGAGATGAGAGTCTTAAAGTCACAAAAGGTTCTTCCGTATTTGAATATTTTTATGCAGACCCTAACATTATTGTTAGTGCTCCTGACAAAAGTATTGATGTAGATAACTTCTTCCAGTTTGACTTAACTAAAGATGACATTGACATGATTATGAAAGCAGCAGCTATTACAGCAGCTCCCATGTTAAGCATCGTAGGTGACGGCAACGAAGTTACAATGCAAGTAGGCGATCCTAGTACACCTAAGTCTAATTCATTTAGACAAGTTATAGGTACAACAGACAAACAGTTTGATGCTAAACTAGCAGTGGAAAACTTTAAGGTTATCCCTGGTAGTTATACAGTTATTCTTTCTGAGAAAAAGTTTATGTTCTTAGAAAGCAGTAAAGGCGATACAAAATATTGGCTGGCACTAGAGCGTTCTTCAGTAATAGGAGCTAACAATGGGTGATGATAAACTAGAAGTAACTATCCGTGAAGCACAGAATGGCTGGGTAGTAGAATTTAACAAGGAAGGCGAAACAGTAGAATATATTTTTACTAGGCCTAATCCAGCAATTAATATCGTTAGAAAAGTAATGAAGGGTGAAGTAGATCCTTTCCAGGAGGAAGAATGAGCGAGTTAACAGCACAAATACCACCATTTAAAATTACTAAACAAGTAACCACAACAGATGGTGTTTCTAAATTTGTTGAAATGAATGATGTAGATCTTTTTGAAGGTAAAAGAATTGTAGTCTTTGGATTACCAGGAGCTTTTACACCTACATGTTCAGGACAACAATTACCAGGGTTCGAGGAGTTATATAATGACTTTAGACAAGCTGGTATTGATGATGTCTATTGTATTACAGTTAACGATACATTCGTCTGTAATGAGTGGGCAATGAACCAAGGGCTAGTAAATGTAAAAATTATTCCTGATGGCTCAGCACAATTAACTATTAAGCTAGGTATGGATGTGAGAAAAGATAACATTGGTTTCGGTGTTAGATCTTGGAGATACGCAGCAATAGTTGATGACAGACAAGTGGTACAATCTTTCGTTGAAGAAGGATTTGGTGATGATATTGAGGGAGATCCTTATGAACTATCCAAACCAGAGTTTGTTTTAGATAATGTGAAAGCATTTGGCTGGAGTAGTGAAGGTAAGCACATAAACTTAGAATTCTCAGATACGACAGATATCAAGGAGAATTTTTCGTAGACCTTTTTACCCTCGAAAAATGTGGCCGGAAAAAATGGCCAAAAAAGTAAATTATATTATGAAGGAGTGATTATGGAACCAGGACAATTTTTATGGGTTGAGAAATATCGTCCACGCACGGTGGAAGATTGTGTCCTCCCTGAGAGTGTAAAAAAGCAATTTGCTACATTCATTAAGAAGGGTGAAGTGCCTAACTTATTATTAAGTGGGACAGCAGGTACAGGTAAAACTACTCTCGCGCGTGCGTTATGTGAATCCTTAGGCTGTGACTATATTGTTATTAATGGTAGTGATGAAGGTAGACAGATAGATACCCTCAGAACTAAAATTAGGCAGTTTGCCTCAGCTGTTTCTTTTGAGGGTAAAACTAAGGTTGTTATTCTTGATGAGGCAGACTATATGAACAGAGATAGTGTACAACCAGCCCTTAGAGGGTTCATAGAGACATTCTCTGAGAACTGTAGGTTTATATTTACATGTAACTATGCTAATAGGTTAATAGACCCGTTACATAGCAGGACTACTGTTATAGACTTTAAAATAGCACCCTCAGATCGCCCTGTATTAGCTTCTAAGTTTATGGAAAGGATGAAGTATATCCTTAATACAGAAGGCGTACAATACAACGAAAAGGTGCTCGCCGAGCTCCTAATGAAGCACTTTCCTGACTATAGAAGGGTGCTAAATGAGCTACAGCGGTACTCTGTAAGTGGTGTTATAGATGAGGGTATACTAAGTAACTTCCAAGAAATAAACGCTAAGCAGCTGTTAGAGAGCCTTAGAGAGAAAGACTGGAAGAAGATGAGACAATGGGTAGCTAACAATGTGGACACAGATCCACAGGGTATATTTAGACAGATATACGATATACTGCTCCCTGAGGTTAAGTCAGTACCCCAAGTGGTTCTATTAATAGCAGATTATCAGTACAAAGCAGCTTTTGTAGCAGATCAAGAGATTAACCTTACAGCTTGCTTAACTGAAATTATGGCTAATGTGGAGTTTAAGTAATGAAAGATTACAACAAAGCAAAAACAGCAGATGCTCGAATTGACATTAGAGTGCCATCTGAGATTAAGCAGGAAATTACACAGGAGGCTAAAGAGAGGGGCATTACTGTTACTGAACTATTATTAGAAAGTTATAGGATGTTGAAAGATGTTGACATTAGGTAAATTATGGAAATTATGGTGTATGTCGTTAGGAGAAAAAGCTAGCGACGATTCTAGGGAAGCAGATGCAGTTGCAGTTATGAGAACTATTGTAGTTCTTGTTAATTTCTTTACTTGCTTCTTTATTATATCAGGAGTATTAAGACATTGGTAGATTCAATATTAGAAGGATTTGGAGATCCTGTTGTAGAGGTAGATGAGAAAGAGTTTGAACAAAAACTTAAAAAGATCTCACCTTTCGATTTTGCTAATAGTATTAACCATACAAAAGAAGATTTAATAGTAGATGAAAGGACAGAAAAAGAATACAATCCTTTTATCGTAAATCGTGCAATGGGATTTGGCAAAGATACAATTATTGCAGGTAATGAAATGAATGCCAGACCTCATTTAGACAATAAATTACAATATGATTTTTTAAGAAGCGTTGTAAGGAAAGCGAAGCGTTACAATAAATGGCTAAAGGCTGAAGAAGAAAATATTGAGGCAATTCAAGAGTTTTTTGGATATAGTTTTATTAAAGCAAAAGAAGCTTTATCAATATTAACGGAAACAGAAATAGATCTCATTAAGTTGCATCTTAACACCTCTAAAGGTGGAAAGGTATAAATATCAATATAACCTAGTATATTATACAACAACAAGGCGTATTGAAATGAGTGATCAAGAGAATTACTTTAATATTGACTACCCAGGCTATAGCCCATTAGAAGTCACTTTAAAGGACCCAGAAGACTTTTTAAAAGTAAGGGAAACCCTATCTCGAATAGGTGTTGCTTCTAAAAAGGAACAGGTTCTTTATCAGTCCTGTCATATTCTTCACAAGAAAGGCAGATACTTCATAACACACTTCAAAGAACTTTTTGCATTAGATGGCAAAGAGGCAGATTTCCAAGACAATGATTTACAAAGACGAAACACTATTGCAAAACTTCTATCAGATTGGGGTTTAGTAGATATAGTAGGTGAGGTAGGAGAATGTTCCCCTTTAAGTCAGATAAAAATTATATCATTTAAAGAGAAGAGTGAGTGGGAACTAATTCCTAAGTACAATATTGGAAAAAAAGTTAAATAGCGATCTTTATTATCTAAACAAGATCAAAGAAGAGCAGGATAAAGTAGGTCCTGGTTTTTGTGTATTGAAATGGTTTCACCAAGAAATGCACTTAGGCTCAGGACTTAATCATTCTTGTTATCATTGTCCTACACATAAAATTCCTACAAATTCAGATTTACATAACACACCTCATAAGAAGGAACAGAGAGCAATTATGTTGCAAGGTGGACAACCTGACGAGTGCTCTTATTGTTGGCAAGTAGAGGATCTAGATTTAATTTCAGATAGACAGACACTTGCAGTACAATTTTTTAAACACGATCCTAATATAATAGCAAAAGCAACAGAAGCAGGATTGAATGATGTTTATCCAAAATATTTGGAACTTAGTTTTACAAATAAATGCCAAATGAAGTGTAGCTATTGTGGACCTAGTTTTAGTAGTAGTTGGCAAAAAGAAATGGATGAGTTTGGAGAGTATCCTCTATCGCAACCTGAGTATCATAATGGAAGTGAATATAAAGAAACAAATTCTCCGTATATAAAAAGATTTTGGAAATGGTTTCCAGAAGCATATAAACATTTATTTGTGCTTAGAGTTACAGGTGGTGAACCTTTATTAGATAAGAATACATATAAGTTATTAGAATATGTATCAGAAAATCCAAGAGAAGGTGTTTCGTTTCATTGTAATTCTAATCTTATGGTTTCTAAGAGTAGAGTAAAAAGATACACATTGTTAGCTAAGAATATACCTGAATCCAAACTTTATGTCAGTATAGACTCGTGGGGAAAACAAGCAGAATATATTAGACACGGATTAGATATGTCTCATTTTGAAGAAAATTTACATACAGTCTTAGGTAATGGATTGCAAGTAGGTTTGATGATTACTTACAACCTTTTGTCAATACCTAATATAGATGAATTTATTTTTAAAGTAGCAGAACTAAAAACTCAATACCCAGGTCAACTACATTGGGACTCTCCCCATATGACAAGTCCTGAACACCTTTCAGCACAAATTGCTAATGATAAACTTATAAATATTATGGATAAAAGTTTACAAACCATGAAAGGTTATGAACAGTTTACGGAAGGCGAATATCAGAAATATAGACGAACCGTAGAGTGGATAAAGAATAATCGTTTTACAGGTGAAAAACTCCAAAGACATAGAAATGATTTTGTGTCATTTGTTAGAGAGCATGATAAGAGAAGGAATACAAGTTTTACAGATTCCTTTGGTATACTAGGTGATGAAATAATTGATGATTTTAACTAAAACTCTTATAAATAATAATGATACGCCGGAAGGGTATCATAATTTAATCTTGCTAAATAATAGGAGAAAACAATGGTAAGCATAAACACGACAAATTGGAACGATTTCGTTTCAGCATTCCCACAAATAGAAAGTAGACTAATTGGATTTGACAGA